>JBBQIP010000107.1:0-8963 GCA_038325045.1 Sphingomonadales bacterium | reverse complement strand
GACCGCCATCCCGCTGTCGCTGGTCGGCGCCGTGCTGGTGCTGACGGCAATTGGCGTCGGCATGAACACGAAGGTCATCGCCGGCCTGGTGAATGCGCTGGGCGAGATTGTTGATGATGCGATCATCGATGTGGAAAATATCGGCCGGCGATTGCGGCTGGAGGCCGAGCGGGAGCAGCCGCGCTCGGCGCTGGCGGTGGTGCTAGCGGCCAGCCTCGAGGTGCGCAGCGCCGTGGTGTTTGCCAGCGCCATCGTGATGCTGGTGTTCCTCCCGGTGTTCTTCCTAGGCGGTGTGTCGGGAAGCTTTTTCCGGCCGCTGGCCACGGCCTATATCGCGGCCATTGGTGCATCTCTGCTGGTGGCGCTCACGGTTACGCCGGCCATGTGTTTGCTGCTGCTGCCGGGCGCGGCAGAACAGGCTGAGCCGCGCTGGGTGCTGGGCTTGCGGGCGCGCTACACGGGCCTGCTGGCACGGCTGGCACCGCGCAGCGGCATAGCCATTGCCACGGTGGCTGGCGGCATCCTGCTGTCGGTTGTCGGGGTCAGCCAGCTTCGACAACAATTCCTGCCGGATTTCCGCGAAACCGATTTCTTGATGCACTTTGTCGAGAAGCCGGGCACCTCGATCGAGGCGATGGACCGCATCACTATCCGCGCGTCAAAGGAGCTCACCGCGATTCCGGGCGTGCTTAATTTCGGGTCCCATATCGGCCGGGCCGAGCAGGGCGATGAAGTTTATGGCGCCAATTTTACCGAGCTGTGGATCAGCCTTGATGAAGCGGCTGACTATGACGCCACGGTCAAACGCGTCGAGGCGGCCATTGCCGGCTATCCCGGCCTGCAGCGCGACGTGCTGACGTATTTGCGGGAACGCATCAAGGAAGTGCTGACCGGCGCTGGCGCCACAGTGGTGGTGCGACTCTACGGGCCTGATCTGGCGCAACTGCGCAGCCTTGCCGAGGAGGTGCGTGCCGGTCTCGACGGCACGGAGGGCATCAAAGATCTGAAGGTCGAACAGCAAAGCCTGATCCCGCAGATCCAGATCAGCCCTCGTCCTGAGGCGCTGGCGCTGGCCGGGGTGACGGCGGGTGATGTGCGCCGCACGGCAGCCACATTGATCGGCGGCACACGGGTTGGCGAAATCTATCGCGACCAGAAAAGCTTTGAAGTCGCCGTTTGGGCCGTGCCAGAGGCGCGTTCCGACGTTGGCGCGCTCAGGCGGTTGATTGTGCCGGGTGCGGCGCCAGCCCCCGGGCAGGCCGGATCAGCGCTGCGGCTGGGCGATCTGGCGCGTGTGAGCGTGGTGCCGGCAGCAAATGAGATCAAGCGCGAGGCCGGTTCGCGCCGCATCGATGTGACGATGAACATCGCCGACGGTGCCGATCTGGCCAGCGTGGCACAAGCGGTGGAGGGCAAGGTGAAGGTCATGGCCATGCCGGCCGGATATTATCCCCAGTTCCTCGGCGAATGGCAGGCCTTGCAGGAATCGCAGCGGCAGCTTGGCGTGCTGTCGCTGGCCTGTCTGGTCGGCATATTGTTCCTGGTCTGGCTGGAGTTCCGCTCGGGGCGCATTGTTGGCCTGGTAGCACTCAGCCTGCCGTTCGCGCTGGTTGGCGGGGTCGTCGCTGCGGCCATCGGCGGCGGCGTGCTTTCCATGGGGGCGCTGGTCGGCTTTGTGACCGTGCTCGGCATATCGGCGCGCAACGGCATCATGCTGCTCAGCCATTTCCGACATCTGGAGAGCGAAGAGGGTGAGTTGTTTGGCCTTGCGCTGGTGCAGCGCGGTGCTGCCGAACGTCTGGTGCCGATCCTGATGACGGCCGGAACGGCGGCACTGGCGCTGCTGCCGCTGGTGGTGCGCGGCAATGTTCCCGGCCATGAAATCGAATTTCCGATGGCGCTAGTGATTCTGGGCGGGCTGGTCAGCTCCACCATGCTCAACCTGTTGTGGATGCCGGCGCTCTACCTCCGCTTTGGCAAGGAGGCGCGGTCATGAAGCGCGCCCTTCTGATGTCGGTGTTGCTGGCCGGTTGCGTGGCGAAGCCCCCGCCAAACGCAGCACCGCCGCCGCCGCCCGCCGCTGCCGGGGCTTTTGTCGGTGCGCCGGCTGGTGCGCCGGTGCAAGCCCAATGGTGGCGGCTATACGGCGATGAAGAGCTGAACGCGCACGTTGACCGCGCACTGGCCGCCAATCGCGATTTAAGTGTGGCAATGGCCGCCTTGGCTGCCGCCCGCGCCAATGCCCGGGCGGCTGGTGCCAACCGCACACCGGACTTGGTGTTGGAAAGCGGTGCCAGCCCGACAACGCTGGGCGTCAATCAGCCCAGCACGACGACCGTGCTCAAATCGAGTTACGAACTGGGTGCCGAGGTGGCTTGGGAGGTTGATCTGTTTGGCCGGCTGCGCAACCAATCGTCCGCCGCCAGCGCCGATGCTGAAGCCGCCGCTGCCACAAGCGACGGGGTCAGGCTGGCTGTGGTTGCCGATACGGTGGGGGCTTGGCTCGATCTGTGCTGGGCTGGCGATCTGTCTCGCGTCGCTGCCAGACAGATCGAGATGCAGCGCCAGGCTGTGGCAACTGTGCAGAGCCAATATCAGGCCGGCGAGGTCTCCCCGCTCGAAGTGGCGCAGGCGCGGCAGCTGCTGGGCAGGCTGGAGGCCGGGCTGCCGGCCTTTGAGGCCGATGCGAAGCGCGCGCGTTACCTGCTAGCGACGCTGGAAGGCTTGCCGCCGTCGCAAGCTGATCAGTTTCAGTGCCAAAGCCCGCCGACTCTTGCCGGCGCATTGCCAGTGGGGGACGGGGCAGGGCTGCTGGCGCGGCGGCCTGATATCCGCGAGGCGGAACGCCGGCTGGCGGCGGCTGGCGCCCGCGTGAAAGTCGCAACCGCCGAGATGTACCCGCGGGTGACCCTTGGCGCCTCGGGCGGCCTCATCGCCGGCGCATTGGACGCGTTCATCACCCCGCTCATCAGCTGGTCGTTCATCAACCCGGCGCGGATTGAGGCCCGCATTGCCCTGGCCCGGGCCAATCAGGAGGGCGCCCTCGCGCAATACGATGTCATCTGGCTGAGAGCGCTGCGGGAGGTCGAGACGGCGCTGGCAGATCTTGATGCCGAACAACGTGCCAACACGTCTCTGGCCGCCGCGACCAGCGATGCCGCCGCCGCCGCCCGCCGGGCCGATGCGCGGGTGACAATCGGCGATGCAAACCCGCTACTGGCGCTCGATGCCCGCCGCACGGCGTTCGATACAGAAGTTCAGACCAGTCTGTCCGGACGCCGTCTGGCACAGAGAGAGGTCTTCCTGTTCCGCAGCCTCGGCGGCGGCTGGGAATATCAGCCTGATACGGATGCAGGCCTCAAGCCAGCGCAATAAAATATGACCAAGCTCCCGGCCAATTTCGGCCCTATCCCCTCTCTCTTCAGAAATTTCCCAATAGTTCGAGTGCCCACTTTCACCGTGCATGGCGCACCAAAGGCCGAAAACCGGGAGCGAACCTGCACGTTTCTGCCGTCCGGCACCTCAGATATCGTAGAACCAGACCAGTAGCGCCGAGAGGGTGACGATCATCAGCGCGACCAGCGGGACGCCGGTGCGGATATAGTCCTTAAAGGCATAATCGCCTTCGGCCATGATGAGCATGTTGGTCTGATAGGCAACGGGCGTTGCATAGCAGAGATTGCAGCCGAACAGCACCGCCAGCACCATCGGCTCGATGGGGATGCCGAGCTTGGTGGCAAGGCTGTAGGCGATCGGCGTGCCGACGGCGGCTGCGGTGGCGTTGGAGGCGAAGTTGGTGAGGATGGTGACGAACAGCATGATCGCCGCCAGGGTGCCCGCTGCGGGCAGGAACTGAAGTCCGAGCGCCAGCAGCTGGCCCAGCCAATCGGCAGCGCCGCTGACGAGGATGAGCTTGCCGATAGCGATGCTGGCTGCAACCAGAACGATGACCTTTGCCGAAAGTGCGCGGCCCACCCGGTCGAATTTCACACAGCCGGTCATGAACATCAGCAGCGCGCCGCCCAGCGCCGAAATCGCTATCGGGAGAAGCCCGAAACTTGCCAGCGCCACCGATACCCCCATGATGACCAGCGCCAGCAGCGCCTTGGCGGAGCGCGGCATCTCGCGCGCGCCCTCCAGCATCAGCAGCCCGGCTTCGGTGGCGAAGGCCTGAAGATTGGTTTCCGAACCCATCACCAGCAGCACATCGCCTTCGGCCAGCGGGGCTTCGGCATTTTTGGCGCGGGTTTCATATTGCAGCCGCCGCGCCTGATCGACCCCGATCACTGCCACATGCTTCAGCCCCGAAGTTTGCAGCGTTTGCCCGATCAGCCGGCTGTCCACGGCAATCGCCATCTCCACATAGTTTATGTCGTCCCCCGCCTTGTCGGCATTGGCCCTTATCCGCTGCACCAGCCAAAGCGGCGCGGCCGAGGCGGACAGCAGCCGCATCGCCGCTTCCAGCGAGCTGTGGGTGCCCGAAATGCCGATCCGCGAATTGGGTTCGATCGGCATCTCGGGGGTGTTTTCGAAAAGAATGTCGGGCGGCAACTGGTCGATCACCTCCTCGCGTGTTTTGCGGATCAGCGACGAATCGCGGCCGATCCGCAGCGTGGCGAGGAAGCGCCGGGGGGCATGGCCGGCCTCGCGCGAATTGTCGGGCAGCAGCCGGGGCATGATCAGCCAGATATAGGGGAAGGCGACCAGCGCCGCACACAGCACGATCGGGGTGAAGTGGAACACGCTGAGCTGCGGCATGCCAAGGTCGCTCGCGATCGACATGACCAGCAGGTTGGTCGAGGTGCCAATGGTGGTGGCCATGCCGCCGATCAGCAGCGCGGCGTTGATCGGCATCAGTGTCTTGGAAGTGGGCATGCCGCCATTGGCGGCCAGCTGCACCATGATCGGCAGCAGCAGCACCAGGACCGGCGTGTCGTTGATCAGCATGCTGAGGCCCATGGCCATGGCCAGCGTGACCAGCAGCCCGAGCTGCTTGTTGATCCGCCACACCCGGGTGAGCGCGCGCGCCGCCGGATCGAGCGCGCCGGTGACCACCAGCCCCCGGCCCATGATCATGAGCGCGCAGATGGTGATGAGCGCGTAGTGGCCAAAGCCTTCGAAGGCCAGCTTCAGGCCATCATTGGGGGCGGTTCCGGCCAGCGGGAAGAAATACAGGCCTAGCGCGATCATGCCGATGGTCATCAGCGAGATGGTTTCCACCTTCGCCCTGCCGCTGGCGAACCCATAGAACATCAAAACGGCAAGCAGAATGGACGCGGCTGCATGGGCGGAGGGTAACATCGCCTGCCATAATGCCCAGTAAGCGCTGCCCTGCAAGGATGCTGAGCACTAGCGGTCGGTGCAGCAGCAGGTTCCGCACCGCCGTTCCGCATCGTCTGGCGCAGCATTTGAGGGCTTCTGCTGCAGGCGGCCGGATCGTGGTGGAGGATGCGAAGTTGTTGGGCGGCGCTCCGGGCCAATGGTTTCACGTCCGGATGCCCGGCTTCGGTCGGCTGCTCGAACAGTGTCGAGACGGGTGCGGTGGCGGCGGGCTTCCGGGGCTGTGGAGGGAACCGCTGATCGGTTAGGCTGGAGACCGTTTCCAGCAGGAGGACCAGTCATGACATTTCATCCGCTCGACGACATTGCCCAGCGGCTGCTCGGAAAGGCGGCCAGCGATCTGGACCGCGAGGAACACCGGGTCCTGGTCAGCATGCAGGAGCAGAGCCCATTGAGCCGCGATGCCGCCGATGTGGCCGATGAGCGTGCCACCTTTGGGCAGCGACTGTCGGACAAGGTGGCGATTGTCGGCGGCTCCTGGTCGTTCGTGATTGTGTTTCTGCTCACGCTGTTCGCCTGGATGGTGCTCAACACCGATGTGCTCGGTGCGTTCGGCCGGGCCTTCGACCCCTATCCCTATATCTTTCTCAATCTCATGCTCTCGATGGTGGCCGCAATCCAGGCGCCCATCATCATGATGAGCCAGAACCGCCAGGCAGCGAAGGACCGGGTGGCAGCCAGCCTTGATTACGAGGTGAACCTGCGGGCCGAACTGGAGATTTTGCGGCTCCACCAGAAGATCGACCAGGCGGTGGCGGTGCGGCTCGAGGAGGTGGTTGCCATGCAGACGAAACTGCTCGCAGCCATGGAAGACCGGCGCGGCAGCGAAGCAGTGGCGGGTTGAGGGCATTCCCCCGGTTGCGGTGGTGTTGAACGGCTGTATCGTTGCTGCGGGTGGTTTGGGGGCTGTCGGATGATGCTTTGGCGATTGGGTGCGGTGGCACTGGTGCTGGGCGCGCTGTGCCAGCCGGCGAAGGCCGATGTCTTCAGGGTTACGCTGCCCGCAGATGCGCCGCTGCCGGCCTATGACGGGCGGGTGCTGCTGATCCTGACCCCTGACGGCAGCAGCGAGCCGCGCTTCCAGGTTTCGGCCGATTTTTCCGGGCCGCAGATCATGGGCGTGGAGGTTGACGGCTTGGCGCGCGGCCGCAGCGTGACCATCGATGCCGGCTTGCTGGGCTATCCGGCCGAAAGCCTGTCGGCGGTCCCCAAGGGCGAGTATTTCGTGCAGGCGGTCCTCCACAAATATGAGCGGTACACGCTGGGGAGCGGGAAGCAGGTGCGCCTGCCGGCAGCGCGCGGCGGCGGGCAGAACTGGCGCCGCGAACCGGGCAACCTGCTTTCGAAGCCGGTGAAGATACGCTTCGACCCGGCCGGGAAAGCCACCATCGATGTGGCGCTGAGCCAGACGGTGCCGCCGGTGCCAACACCCGAGGACGGCCAGTTCATCCGGCACTTCAAGTTCCGGAGCCCGAGCCTCAGCCGGTTCTGGGGGCGGGATACCTTCATTACCGGCCATGTTCTGGTGCCGAAGGGCTTTGATGCCCACCCCGAGGCTCGCTACCCGCTTGCCATCTTTCATGGCCATTTCCCGGCCGATTTCGGCGGCTTTCGCACAACCCCGCCCGACCCGGCGCTCACTTGTGTACCGAGCGCGCGGTTTGACGAGCCCTGCTACAACCGCACCGAGCAGCAGGAAGCGTATGACTTTTACCAAAAATGGGTTTCGGACGATTTTCCGCGCATGCTGATTGTCGAGATCGACCACAGCAACCCATATTATGATGACAGTTATGCGGTGAACTCCGCCAATCTCGGGCCTTATGGGGATGCCATCACCAGGGAGTTCCTGCCCGCGCTCGAAGCGAAGTTTCGAGGGCTGGGTGCAGGCTGGGCGCGGTTTCTATATGGCGGCTCGACCGGCGGCTGGGAGGCTGCGGCCGCGCAGATTTTCTACCCCAAGGCGTATAACGGCGCCTTTATCGCCTGCCCGGACCCGATCGACTTCCGCCAATATATGACCACCGACCTCTATGCCGAGGACAATGGCTATTGGCAGACCGGCCCCTTTGGCCGCGTGGCCAAGCCCGGCAAGCGCAATTACCTGGGGCACGTGCCCTATACCGTGGAGGGCGAGAACCGGCTGGAACTGGTGCTCGGCGACAACAGTCGTTCCGGCCAGCAATATGACATATGGGAGGCGGTTTTTTCGCCTCAGAACGAAGAGGGCTATCCCAAGCGGATCTGGAACAAGCGTACCGGCGCCATCGACAAGTCGGTGGCGGCCTATTGGCGCGAGAATTACGACCTGCGCTATATCCTGCAGCGCGACTGGAAGCAGCTGGCGCCGGACCTGCAGGGCAAGCTCCATATCTATGTGGGAGATATGGACAATTATTACCTCAACAACGCGGTTTATCTGATGGAAGACTTTCTGAAAAAGGCCGATCCGCCCTATGGCGGCGAGGTGGCCTATGGCGACCGGGCCGAGCATTGCTGGAACGGCGACCAAACCCAGCCGAACGCGATAAGCCGGCTGCGCTACAACAGCATGTATGTACAAAAGATGCTGGAGCGCATGCAGAAAACCGCACCGCCGGGCGCTGACCTGACCAGCTGGAGGTACAGATGAGCAGCGTGCAGACGCTGGACCGACGCCGCTTTCTCGCCGGCGCGGCGGGGCTGGTGGCGGCGCCGGCCGCAGCGGCAATCGGGTCGTTTCCGGGCAGCACGCCTATTGCGCAGGCCGCGCCCATAACGGTGGCCGAGCGGCTGGCGCGGATCGCCCGCGCGCAGGCGGCGCTGCAGGCCGAAGGGGTGGGGGCGCTGCTGGTCGAGGCTGGATCGAGCCTGCGCTATTTCACCGGCATCAACTGGTGGCGGAGCGAGCGGCTGACAGCGGTCATCATTCCAGCCGAGGGGCCGGTGGGGGTGGTGACCCCGTTTTTCGAGGAGCCCTCGATCCGCGAGATGCTGGCGGTGCCGGGCGATGTGCGGGTGTGGCAGGAGGATGAGGATCCGCTCGCGCTGGTCGCCGGCTGGCTGAAGGACCGGAAGCTGGCTGCGCGCCCGGTCGCGGTGGAGGAGACCACCCGCTTTTTTGCGGTGCACGGCCTGCAGCAGGCCTTGCCGGGGGTTGTGGTGCGGTCGGGCGCCGGAATCGTCAACGCCTGCCGGATGTTGAAGACGCCGGCCGAAATCGCGCTCATGCAGCGCGCCTCCGACATCACCATCGCTGCATACCGCACGACCGCCACGCAGGTTGAGGCGGGCATGGACGGCGCCGCGATCATGGCGGTGATGACCGGCGCGATGCGGGCGCTCGGCGCGCAAACGGCGTCGGGCAGCGCCATGATCGGGCCGGGAAGCGCCTTGCCGCATGGATCGAAGGAGCGGGCGGTGGTGGCCGAAGGCGCGGTGGTGCTGATGGACTGCGGCTGCACGGTGGAGGGATATCATTCCGATATCTCGCGCACCTTCGTGTTTGGCCGGGCTGATGACGCGCAGCGACGGGTGTACGAGCATGTGCGCCGGGGGCAGGAAGCGGCGATGGCGGCGGCCCGGCCGGGGGAGCCGGCGGGCCGGGTGGATGATGCGGTGCGGGCCGAATATGTGCGGCTGGG
>JBBQIP010000106.1:0-9062 GCA_038325045.1 Sphingomonadales bacterium | reverse complement strand
GGGCCTCGCTGGCAGTTATGAGCGGTTTGAGGTGCGGCCGGAGGGGTTGCGGGCGTTTGTGCAGTCGATGCGTGAGCGGGGCTTGCGCGGGGTGAATGTGACGGTGCCGCACAAGGTGGCGGTGATGGCGCATCTGGATGTGCTGGATGATACGGCGCGCGAGGCGGGGGCGGTCAATATTGTCAATGTGTTCAAGGATGGCCGCCTGGGTGGGGCCAATACGGATATTGACGGGATTTATGCGCCATTGCGGGAGCGGGGGCTGGCGGGGCGCGAGGTGGTGATTGTGGGCGCGGGCGGGGCTGCGCGGGCGGCGGTGGTGGCGATGGGCAGCCTTGGGGTTGGCAAGATCACCGTGATGGTGCGCGACTATATGAAGGGGATTGCCATGCTGGAATCGCTGGGCCAGCGGGGCTCGGTGATCGGCATGGGGATGGAGCTGGGCGGGGCGGCGTTGCTGTTCAATGCGACCACGCTGGGCATGGCCGGCCAGCCGCCGCTCGATGTGGATCTGGGCGGCATGGCGGCGGATGGGATTGTTTTCGATGCGGTATATGCGCCGCTGGAAACGCCGTTGCTGGCGGCGGCGCGGGTGCGGGGGCTGGCGGTGATCGACGGGCTGGAGATGCTGATAGGCCAGGCGGCGCTGGCTTTCGAGCTGCTGTATGGGGCGCCCGCGCCGCGCGAGCATGATGCGGAGCTTCGGGAGCTGCTGACGCGGTGAGGATCATCGGCCTGACAGGCTCCATTGGCATGGGCAAATCCACCGTGGCGGGCATGTTCGCGCGGTTGGGGGTGCCGGTTTTTGATGCGGATGCGGCGGTGCGGGCGTTGCAGGGGCCGGGCGGGCGGGCGCTGGCGGCGATAGAGGCGGCGTTTGCCGGGACGACGCATGAAGGCGGGTTGCACCGGGACCGGCTGGGCGCGGCGGTGTTTGGGGACCGGGTGGCGCTGGCAAGGCTGGAGGGGATTTTGCACCCGCTGGTGGCGGACGCGCAGTCGGCTTTTCTGGGGGCGCACCGGTTGAAGCGGGCGGTGGTGCTGGATGTGCCGTTGCTGTTTGAAAAGGGCGGCTGGCGGCGCTGCCATCTGACCGTGGTGGTATCGGCGCCGCGGAGGGTGCAGCGGGCGCGGGTGCTGGCGCGGCCGGGGATGAGCGCGCAGAAATTCGAGGCGATTCTGGCGAGCCAGATGCCGGACCGGGAGAAGCGGGCCCGCGCCGATGTGGTGATAGAGACCGGGCGCGGCCGGCGGCATAGTTGGCTGGCGGTAAAAAGGCTGGTTGCCGGTTTGCCTGAACGCTGAGGCCTCTGCTAAGGTTGCGCCATGCGCGAAATTGTTTTCGACACCGAAACCACTGGAATCATGCCGGGAGACGGCCACAGGATCGTTGAGATCGGGGCGGTGGAGATGGTGGGCCGGGTGGTGACCGGGCGGACCTTCCATACCTATCTTGACCCGTGCCGGCCGATGCCGCGCGACGCCCAGAATGTGCACGGGCTTTCCAGCGACTTTCTGACCGGGCAGCCGGTGTTCGAGATGGTGATCGACGGGTTTCTGGCGTTTATCGGCGATGCGCCGCTGGTGGCGCACAATGCCGCTTTCGACATGGAATTTCTGAACTGGGAGCTGAAACGCGCCAAGCGCGAGATCATTCCGCATTCCCGCGCCATCGATACGCTGGAGATAAGCCGCAAGCTGCACCCCGGCGCCAAGCACACGCTCGATGCGCTGTGCAACCGCTATGGAATCGATCTTTCGGGCCGGGTGAAGCATGGCGCGCTGTTGGACGCCGAGCTGCTGGCGCGGGTGTATGTGGAGCTGACCGGCGGCCGCCAGATAGGGCTGGACCTGGCGGCAGATGCGGGCGGGGCGGCTGGTGATACGGCGGCAGCGGATGGAATGGGATTGGCGCTGGGGCCGGCGGTGGCCCGGCCTGAAGGTGGCTTTGTGCGGGCGGTGGTGAGCGAGGCGGAGCGCGAGCGCCATGATGCTTTTGTGGCTGGTTTGAAGGATTCGCTTTGGGCTGATTGAGCCTTTGGCTGATCAGAACGGACGAACAGGAAATACCGTTGGCTGGCGGGATCCGGCCGGGAGTTCAAGAGATGGATATCAGGATTTCAGGGCACCAGGTGGACACCGGCGCGGCCTTTGGCACCCATGTTCGGGACCGGCTGAACGCGACGGTGGAGAAGCATTTTCCGCGCGCCCTGACCGCGCATGTAACGCTGGGGCCGGCGCCGCACGGGCATTTCCAGTGCGATATCGTGATGCATGTGATGTCCGACCTTATTCTGAAGGGCAGCAACCGGGCGCCCGAAGCGCATATGTGCTTCGACGGTGCGGCCGAGCGGATTGAAAAGCAGCTGCGCCGCTACATGCGCCGGCTGAAGGACCGGCACGGCCCCGGCGCGATGGTTTCGGCCGAGCGCGAGTTGGTGCAGGCGTTCGACAATGCCGATTACAAGATTTTTGCGGCCATGCCCGATGAGGCAGAGGCGGATTTCGACCATCCGCTGGTGATTGCCGAAACCCGGGTGGATATTCCCAGCACCAGCGTGAGCGATGCGGTGATGATGCTCGACCTGCGCAACACCAATGCGCTGTTGTTCGTAAATTCAGCATCCGGTGATCATAATATGGTTTACAGGCGCGATGACGGCAGCATTGGTTGGGTGGAACCGAGACGGAGCTGAGACATGAACGGCGGAGATTTTGCCGAGCTGTTGCGCGGCGATTCGATTGTTCTGGGGATGGAAGCAGATGCCAAGCCGGCGCTGCTCGCCAGCCTTGCACAGCGGATTGCGCCTATTGCGGGGCTGCCAGCGGCAGCGATCGGCGAGGCGGTGCGGCAGCGCGAGGCGCTGGGCTCCACCGGTTTTGGCCAGGGTTCAGCCATTCCCCATGCGCGGCTGGCCGGGCTGGATGCAGTGACGGTGCTGGTGGCGCGGCTGGCAGAGCCGATGGAATGGGGCGCGCTGGACGGTGTGCCGGTGGATCTGGTGGTGCTGCTGCTCTCGCCCGAGGAGGTGGGCGCCGACCATTTGAAGGCGCTGGCGCGGATCAGCCGTGCGCTCCGCAACCCGCAGATTGCCGCCGCCATGCGCGCAG
Organism: Sphingomonadales bacterium; assembly: GCA_038325045.1. Lineage (GTDB taxonomy): Bacteria > Pseudomonadota > Alphaproteobacteria > Sphingomonadales > Sphingomonadaceae > Sandarakinorhabdus. The sequence continues at coordinate 5,951 of JBBQIP010000106.1, read as the reverse complement.
CTGTGGATGCAGAGGCGATGCACAAGGCCATCGACCGGCCGCGGCTGGCGGCGGAAAGGGCTGCCTGATGCGGCTGATGTTAGCAAGGGCCGCCTGATGCGGCTGGCGGCGGGGCTGAAGGTCTCGGCGCTGGTAAGGGCGGTGGGGGCTGCCGGCGGCTTTGCCACCGTGCTGGCGCGCGGCGATGAACAATCGGGCAGCATTGCAGTGGTGAGCCGAAGCAAAGGCATTGAAAGCGTGCTGGCGCCGGTGATGGCCGGCGCCGGCGGCTATCAATGGGCGGAGGCGGCGACTGGCGAGGCGGTGTCCGGCTGGATCGCGCGTGCGCGCGGCCGCGACCCCGATCTGTGGGTGGTGGAGATAGACGGCGAGAACATGTTGCCGATCGTTGAACTCACGCTGGCGCAGGATTGAGTGGTAGCGGCCGGCGATGTGTGCCGGGGCACCGCGCGCTGGCTGGTGGCCGCAGGGGTAACGCCGCTCGCCGAGGCAAGGCTGGGTACCAGCGGCCGCCGCGCCGACTTGCTGGGGCTGGATGCAGCCGGCCGGCTGACGCTGGTGGAAGTGAAAGTTGCGGTTGGCGACCTGCGCGGCGACAGCAAATGGCGCGAATATCTGGACTGGTGCGACCGCTATTTCTGGGCTGTGCCGCCCGGCTTCCCACTGGCGCTGTTCGAGGAGGAGCGATTCGCGCCCACCCAGACCGGCCTGCTGGTGGCAGACAGATTTGGCGCCGAAATGCTGCGTGAAGCACCGTGGCGGCCGCTCAACCCGGCCCGCCGCCGCGCCGAGACGCTGCGCTTCGCACGGCGGGCGGCGGGGCGGCTGGTGGCGGCTATCGACCCTGGGGTGGAGGAACCGCTGGATTAGGGTTAGGGATGCCTCCGGCGGCCGGGGCCTCAGGCCCCGGACCCCGATTATCGGGTTGGGTCCGCCTGGCCGGGGTGGCCGGTATTGTTGAGGCGACCGGCAAAAATTCGGGTGCAGGGCCTGCGGGCCTGCCCGCCGGGGGCCGAGAGTCCTTAATTCGTCGGCGGGCGCAGTCTGTACGACAGGGCTTCGGCGATATGGGCACGGGTTACGCCCGCGCTGCCGGCGAGATCGGCGATGGTGCGGGCCACTCTGAGGGTGCGGGTGTAGCCGCGTGCCGAGAGGCGGAGTTTTTCGCTGGCCTGGGCGAGCAGGTTTCGGCCGTCTGCATCGGGGGCGGCGTGGGTTTCGAGCAGTTTGCCATCGGCTTCTGCGTTGGTGCGCGCGGGGCTGCCGGCGTAGCGCGCGGCCTGAAGCGCGCGGGCGGCGGCGACCCGGGCAGCGACGATGGCCGAGGTTTCCGATGCGGGCGGCAGGGTGAGATCGGCGGCAGAGACGGCGGGTACGTCGATGTGGAGGTCGATACGGTCGAGCAATGGCCCGGACAGGCGGGACTGGTAATCGGCGGCGCAGCGCGGCGCGCGCGAACAGGCGCGGGCGGGATCATCAAGGTGTCCGCAGCGGCAGGGGTTCATGGCCGCGATGAGCTGGACGCGGGCGGGGTAGCTCATGTGTGCGGCGGCGCGGGAGACCTGGACGGTGCCGGTTTCCAGTGGCTGGCGCAGCGAATCGAGGGTGCCGCGCTGAAACTCCGGCAGTTCATCGAGGAACAGCACGCCGAGGTGCGCGAGGCTTACCTCGCCGGGCCGGGCGCGGGCGCCACCGCCGACCAGGGCGGGCATGGAGGCGCTGTGGTGCGGGCTGCGGAAGGGCCGGGCGCGGAGCAGGCGCCCGCCTTCCAGCGTGCCGGCCATGGAGGCTATCATGGAGACTTCGAGTGCCTCTGCCGGGGTGAGTTCGGGCAGGATGCCGGGGAGCGCGCTGGCGAGCAGCGATTTTCCCGAGCCGGGCGGGCCGCACATGAGCAGATTGTGGCCGCCGCTGGCGGCGATTTCGAGCGCTCGCTTGGCGGTTTCCTGGCCTTTTACTTCGGAAAGGTCGGGGCCGGAGCGGGTGATTTCAGCCAGTTTGCGTTCGGGCGGGCTGATGAGCTGCTTGCCCTTCAGATGGTTGAGGAGGGAGAGCAGATCGGGGGCTGCGACCACTTCCACTTCGCCGGCCCAGGCTGCTTCGCCGCCTTGGGGGGCGGGGCAGATGAGGCCGAGATGGTGTTCGCTGGCGTGGAGGGCTGCCAGCAGCACGCCGGGGACCGGGCTCAATCGGCCATCAAGGCCGAGTTCGCCCACCGCTAGCATGGTTTCCAGGCTGTCTGGCGCGACGATGCCCATGGCGGCGAGCAGGCCGAGTGCGATGGGCAGATCATAGTGCGAACCTTCCTTGGGAAGATCGGCGGGCGAGAGGTTGACGACGATGCGGCGCGGGGGCAGCGAAAGGCCCATGGCGTGGAGCGCGGACTGCACCCGCTCGCGGCTTTCCTTCACCGCCTTGTCGGGCAGGCCCACGGTGATGAAGCCGGCGGCGCCGGCGCTGATCTGCACCTGCACCTCCACCCGGCGTGCTTCCAGCCCCAGAAAGGCAACGGTTCCGACATGGGCGACCAAGGCACGCTCCCCCGCCATAGCGGCATTGGCCAAGTGGTTGACTGGCAACTCTTCCTAGCCAAGCGGAGGGTGGCGCTCAAGTGCTGGCAGAGGGGCTGGCAGAAGGGCTGCTTGCGCTGCGACCGGCGGCCCCATATGGCCCGGAGGTGGTATTTGGCAGAAACTTCGATCGGCTGATGAAAAGCAGGCCGGTGCGGCTGGCCCAGCTGGTGCTGGGGGTGGCGTTGATGTTGGCCGGGCCGATTGCGGCGCTTCCCACGCCGCCGCCGGTGGGAACGCTGATATTCGGGCTGGGGCTGGCGCTGGTGCTGCGGAATTCGCGCTGGGCGAAGCGGCGCTACCTGCGCTGGACGCGCGGCCACCCCAAGGTGCGGCGGGTGGTGGATTTTGGGCTGCGCCGCAAGCAGGTGGTGGCGCCGGCGCCGGACAAGCCGGCCGGGCGCCGGGGCTGGTGGCGGCGCCAGCGGCTGCGCGAACAGCAGGAGCGCGGCGACTAAGCGCGGCTGTGGGCAGAGGGTAGACGGCGGCTTTATTGACGAAATGGAGCCACAGACCTACATCGCCGGTGCATCGGTCGCGGCCTGTTATCGCGGAACCGGGTAGATAGCGTTAGGATTTTCATGCTTGGATTGGGCGGTATCGCCAAACGCCTGTTCGGCTCCTCGAACGAGCGCTACGTCAAGTCGCTGGGCCAGATTGTGGCGCGCGTAAACGCGCTGGAGCCGCAGATGCAGGCGCTCAGCGACGATGAACTGCGCGGCCAGACCGACAAGCTGAAGGACCGGCTGGCGGCCGGCGAAACCCTGGACGATATTTTGCCCGAAGCCTTTGCCACCGTGCGCGAAGCATCGGTGCGGGCGCTGGGAATGCGCCATTTCGATGTGCAGATGGTGGGCGGCATCGTGCTGCACCGGGGCGAGATTGCCGAGATGCGCACCGGCGAGGGCAAGACGCTGGTGGCGACGCTGGCGGTGTATCTGAACGCGCTCTCCGGCAACGGTGTGCATGTGGTGACGGTGAACGACTATCTGGCCAGCCGCGACGCGCAGTGGATGGGGCAGGTCTATCGCTTTCTGGGCCTTACGGTCGGTGTGATCATCCCCAACCTCGATGATGCCTCCAGGCGCGCGGCATATGCCAGCGACATCACCTATGGCACCAACAACGAGTTCGGCTTCGATTATCTGCGCGACAACATGAAATATTCGCGCGAGCAGATGGTGCAGCGGCCTTTTCATTACGCGGTGGTCGATGAGGTCGATTCGGTGCTGATCGACGAGGCGCGGACGCCGCTGATCATTTCCGGGCCGACTGACGACAAGAGCGAGCTGTATATCTCCGTCGATGCGATGGTGAAGACGCTCGACCCGCAAGATTACATCGTCGACGAGAAGCAGAAATCGGTGATTTTGACCGAGGACGGCACCGAAAAGGCCGAGCGCGCGCTGGCTGATGCGGGGCTGCTGGAAGGCGACAACCTGTATGACTACGAGAACACCCAGGTGGTGCACCATCTGAACCAGGCGCTGAGGGCCAATGCGATTTTCCGGCGCGATACCGATTATATCGTGCGCGGCGGCAAGGTGGTGATCATCGACGAGTTTACCGGCCGGATGATGGACGGGCGGCGCTGGTCCGACGGGCTGCACCAGGCGGTGGAATCCAAGGAGGGCGTGGCGATCCAGCCCGAGAACCAGACGCTGGCGAGCGTTACTTTCCAGAATTATTTCCGCATGTATCCCAAGCTGGGCGGGATGACCGGCACGGCGGCGACCGAGGCTTCGGAATTCTATGACATCTACAAGCTGAACGTGGTCGAGATCCCCACCAATGTCGAGGTGAAGCGGATCGATGTCGACGACGAATTTTATAAGAACGCTGCCGACAAGTACAAGGCGATCGTCAAGACAATCGGCGAGGCATCCGAGCGCGGCCAGCCGATTCTGGTGGGCACGGTTTCCATTGAAAAAAGCGAAATGCTGTCTGAATTCCTGACCAAGGAGGGAGTGAAGCATGTGGTGCTGAACGCCCGCTACCATGAGCAGGAAGCGCAGATCGTGGAGCAGGCCGGGCGGTTGGCGGCGGTGACGATTGCCACCAACATGGCCGGGCGCGGTACCGACATCAAGCTGGGCGGCAACGAGGAAGCCCGCATTGCGCGCGAGCTGGACGGCATGGAGCCGGGGCCGGAGCGGACGGCAGCGGAGGCCCGGATAAAGGCCGAAGTGGCGGCCGAGCGCGAGGCGGTGCGCGCCGCCGGCGGGCTGTTCGTGCTGGGCACCGAGCGGCACGAAAGCCGGCGGATCGATAACCAGCTGCGCGGCCGTTCGGGCCGGCAGGGCGACCCCGGGCTGAGCCGCTTCTACCTGAGCCTTGATGATGACCTGCTGCGGATCTTCGGCCAGCAATCGATGCTGAGCCGGATGATGAACTCCGGCCTTGAGGAGGGGGAGGCGATTGTCCACCCCTGGATATCAAAGGCGATCGAGACCGCGCAGAAGAAGGTGGAAGCGCGCAACTACGACATCAGAAAGCAGCTGCTGCAATATGATGATGTGATGAACGACCAGCGCAAGGTGGTTTACGAGCAGCGCGCCGACATCATGGATTCAGAGACCGTGGGCGATGTGGTGGTGGACATGCGCCACGAGACGGTGAACGCCATTGTGGCCGAGGCCTGCCCGCCGGGAAGCTTCCCGGAACAATGGGATGTGGAGGGGCTGCAGGAGGCGGTGACCGGCACGCTGGGGCTGCCGACCGATGTGACCGGCTGGCCGCAGGAGGCCGCGATCGACCCCGAGATGGTGGTGGAACGGCTGCTCGAGCAATCGGACGAGATGGTGGCGGCCAAGATTGCCAGCGTGACGCCCGAAAGCTGGGTGAACATCGAGAAGAGCTTCCTGCTGCAATCGCTCGACCATCACTGGAAGGAGCATCTGGCGACACTGGATGCGCTGCGCCAGGTAATTCACCTGCGGGCGTACGCCCAGAAGACGCCCTTGAACGAGTATAAGTCGGAAGCCTTTGCGCTGTTCGAGCGGATGCTGGCGACGGTGCGCGAGGATGTGACCCGGATGCTGGGGGCCGCGCAGTTCGAGATGGAGGCGCCGAGCCGGCCGGCGATGCAGGGCTTTGTGACCACGCATATCGACCCCTTCACCGGCGAAAATGACGCGCTGCAATTCCCCTCGCTCGATGCCTTTGGCTCGCTGCCGCCGAGTGCGCTGGCCGGCGCTGCGGCGGCAACGGCGGAGCTGGTGGAAATCGACGACGATACCCGTGCCGAATGGCTGCGCAGCGTATCGCGCAACGCCCCCTGCCCGTGCGGATCGGGCCGCAAGTTCAAATACTGCCACGGGGCGCTCTGAGGGCGGAAATTGGAAGTGCCTCCGGCGGCCGGGGCCACAGGCCCCGGACCCC
>JBBQIP010000105.1:0-9124 GCA_038325045.1 Sphingomonadales bacterium | reverse complement strand
GGCGGTCTGGCAACTTCGCGGCTGAATACGAACATTCGCGAAACCAAGGGCTGGGCTTACGGCGTGGGCTCCGGGATCCCCGGAAACCGCGGCCCGATCAGCTTCCAGATCGTGGCGCCGGTGCAAACTGACCGCACCGGTGACAGTATCAAGGCGATGATCGCCGATGCACAGGCCATGTCCACCGGCACGAAGCCGATCACCGCCGAGGAACGCGACCAGGCGATCAACGGCACCGTGCGGTCATTGCCCGGCAGCTTTGAAAAGGGTGGCGCCCTGCTGGGAGCCCTTGCCAGCAATGCGCTGCTGCAGCGGCCGGATGATTATCAGGCGAAGCTCACCAGCCGGCTGAATGCGCTCACCGCCGCCGATCTTCAGGCCAAGGCGTCCATGCTCTCCACCAGCCAGTTCAGCTGGATAATCGTCGGAGATGCAAAGCTGGTGCGCCCGCAACTGGAGGCACTGGGCCTGCCGGTGGAGGATGTGAAGCTGCCCTGAGCCGCGAACGCCTCAGGCGCTGGCGGCAGCAGCGCCATCCTCGCGCAGCGCCATGGCGCGGGCAAAAAGCACCAGCGCCAGCAGGCTGAAGCCTGCAGCCAGCACAAAAGGCGCGCCGGGGAGGTATACAGGCGCACTGGCGCTCGAGAAAAACGAGAAGCTCTGCGTCATCAGCGGCGGGCCAACGATGGCAGCAAGGCTTTGCAGGCTGGATACGGCACCCTGCAATTCCCCTTGTTCGGAAGCGCTGGTGCCAGCCGACATCAACGACTGGAGCGAAGGAAACACCAGGCCCTGCAGGCCGGAAACCGCAATGCCAAGATACAGCATCCAGCCCTGGGTCGCGGTGGCATAGAGAAGATAGCCGGCAACGCCTGAAAACACGCCCGCCACCACAATGTTGCTCGCGCCGAAACGCGGGATCAGCCGGCGCGACAACAGGCCCTGCACCAGCGCCCCCACCAGGCCCACCGCAGCAAGGCTCCAGCCAACCTCGCCGGCAGTCCAGCCGAACCGCTGGATCGTGAAGTAATTCCATGTCGAATAGAGCGACTGATAGCCGATGGTCCAAGCGAGCACGGTGAGCCCGAGCATCAGCACCATCGGCTTCGATGCGCGAAACCGCATCAGCGCCCCCACCGGATTGGCCCTGCGCCAATCAAAGCCCCGGCGGTTCTCCGGCGCCAGGCTCTCGGGCAGCACGAAATAGCCATAGGCCACGTTGCTGAGCGCCAGGCCAGCCGCCAGCAGAAACGGCACCCGGTGCCCCCATTGCGCAAAAATGCCGCCAAGCGCCGGCCCCAGAATGAAGCCGAAGCCAAATGCCATCCCGATCAGCCCGAAATTGGGGCCGCGCTTTTCGGGCGGCGAGATATCGGCGATATAGGCATAGGCAGTCGGAAAGCTGGCACCGGTGATGCCGGCAATGAAACGCGCCACCACCAGCCATGTCAGCGTGGGCGAAAAAGCCATCACCAGATAGTCGAGTCCATAGGCACCAAGGCTGGCGAGCAGCACCGGCCGGCGGCCGAACCGGTCCGACAGCCCGCCGATCACCGGCCCGAAAATGAACTGGGTCACGGCATAGAGCAGCATGATCAGCCCGCTGATCTCGGCAGCGCCTGAAACGCTGCGCCCGCTCAACCCGGTTATAAGCTCCGGCATCACCGGCACGATCACCCCGAACCCGATTGCATCGATAAGCACGGTCACGAAGATGAAGGCGAGGGCACGGTTGCCGTGCACAGAGGCGGGCTGGCGGGAAGTTTCGGTCGTCATGGGCCGCCGCCTTGCACCAGACTTGGCCCAGGCGCCACCACCATCAACACGCAGCGACGCTATGCCCGCGGCCTAGGGTCCAACCTAAACCGACAACGAAAGCCAGGTGACATGGCCCATCTTTCGCCCCGGCTGCACGGCTGCCTTGCCATAGAGATGCAGGTGCGCAGCCGGGTCGGCAAGCAGGCGCGCCCAGTCATGCACTTCGTCGCCGAGCAGGTTCTGCATGCGGATGGCGCTCGCGGTCAGCTCGGGCGATCCCAGCGGCAGGCCGCAAATCGCTCGGATATGGTTTTCAAACTGCGAAGCGCGCGCGCCCTCGATGGTCCAATGGCCGCTATTGTGCACACGGGGCGCCATTTCATTGAACCGCGGGCCATCGGCGCAGGCAAAAAACTCAAGCGCCATCACCCCCACATAATCGAGCGCTTCGACCACCTTCTCGGCCAGCTGCCGCGCCTCGGCCACCTGCGCCGCCACCGCCGGCGGCGCCGGAACATGGCTGGTGGAGAGCACTCCCTTCACATGGCGGTTTTCCGGCACCGGCCATAGGCAAAGGCTGCCATCAAGCCCGCGCGCCACCAGCACGCTGAATTCATGGTCATAGCGCAGCCAGGCTTCCAATATTGCTGGCTGGCCGCCCATCGCCGCCCAGGCGGAGCCGAGATCATCCACGGTGTCGATGCGCGCCTGGCCCTTGCCGTCATAGCCCATTCGCCGGGTCTTCAGCACGGCAGGCGCGCCCAGCGCCGCAAAGCCTGCCTCCAGCCCGGCCCGGCTATCCACGGCATGAAAGGGCGCCGGCCGGCCGCCCAGCGCCTCCACAAACTGCTTTTCGCTCAGCCGATCCTGCGCCACCTCAAGGGCCTGCGCACCGGGACGAACCGGAACCATCGTCGCCAGATGCCGCACAGCGGCGGTATCCACATTCTCGAATTCAAACGTCGCAACATCAATTGCAGCAGCAAAGGCATCCAGCGCCGCAAGGTCGGTATAGGCCGCGCGGGTAACCCTCGCCGCCACATCGGCAGCCGGAAGCTCGGCCTCGGGCGCAAACACATGGGTGCGGTATCCCATGTTGGCGGCAGCAAGGCTCAACATCCGCCCAAGCTGCCCGCCCCCCAAAATACCGATCGTGGCCCCCGGAGGGATCACGCCTAAGGGCTCTGCTCGCCCGGCATCAGGGTTAGGCAAGCCGGTCACCCGGTGCATCGGCCACAGCATCGGTCTGCGCCTGGCGCCAGGCCTCCAGCCGCAGCGCCAGCTCGGCATCGGTAGTGGCCAGCATCGCCGCGCCAAGCAGGGCCGCATTGATGGCGCCGGCCTTGCCGATGGCGAGCGTGCCCACCGGCACACCGGCCGGCATCTGGACAATGGAATAAAGGCTGTCGATGCCTGAAAGCGCCTTTGATTCAACCGGCACACCGAGCACCGGAAGCCGGGTCATCGCCGCTGCCATGCCGGGCAGGTGCGCCGCCCCGCCAGCACCGGCAATAATGCACCTGAGGCCGCGCGCCACCGCCGATCCGGCATAATCATACAGCCGCTGCGGGGTGCGGTGCGCGCTCACCACCCGCACTTCGTGCGGCACGCCCAGCGCCTCCAGCGTTTCGGCCGCATGCGCCATGGTGGCCCAGTCAGAGGTCGATCCCATGATGATGCCGATGAGTGGCTGCACGCGAACCCGCCCTGTCGCCCTTGACCCTATGGTCCGTTGAAGCGCGGGACATTAGGGGCTGGCCGCCGAAACGCAATGCCCCGGGCGCCTGAAGGCACCCAAACCCCCTCAGAACCCCGCCGAAACGCTGAGTACCAGTCCGGTACCGGCAATCCGGCGCCCGCGCGGTGTCAGCAGCGCCGCATTGGCATCGCTGCCAAGGTCGGTGCCGGTCACGCCCGCGCCCAGCAGGAACGGCCCAACGGCATAGTCCGCGCCCAGCCGCCAGTCCCAAGCCCGTGTCGCAGACCCCAGAGCGCCCGCCGCGCCCAGCCCGGGCCGCCCGCGCGATTGGCCAATCCGCGCATCCACCGAAAGCGGCGTGCCGATGATATCGCCGCGCACCGACCCCCAAAGATAGAGGTTGCTGCCGTTGCGGCTGGTTGCGCTGGCCAGTGCAGCCTGTGGCGGCGCCCAGGCCGTGCCGGCGGTAAGCCGCACTGGCCCGATCGCGCCCGAAAGCCGCGCCTGCGCCTCCACCACGCTCGCCGCCGCTCGCGCGCCGGCCATGCCATAAACGGTCATGCCCACATCGAGCGTGCCCAGCCCAAACGGCTTGCGCACCCCGGCCGATATGTCGATCTCGGCATCCGCGCCGGCAAAACGCCCCCAGCCGCCAAGCGAGGAGGCAAAGCCCGACACATAGAAATCCCCCAACCCCAGCGTGGCGCTGGCCTGCGCGGCCGAGCCGGCATCGGAGCGTGAAATGCCTCTGAACCGATAGTCCGACACCAGCGCGGCTTCCGCCGAGAACGACGGTGCGGCCGCCCCCGCGCCAGATGCACAAAGCAGCGCCAGCGACGCAATAACAGAGCCATGGTTCATGCCTGCGGCCTGCCGCAGCCGCGGCCTCCGGTCAAGCAGAGGCGCCCACCCCTCACAGTGCGATCAGGCCCGACCAGACCAGCAGCGGCACGGCCATCAGCGGAAGGGCGATCATCCCCACCCGGTTGGCCGCCGGCCACTCCAGGCTCCACGCGCTTGCTCTCCCCAGCCATGTCCGGCTTCCTGATGGGCCGGATCGTGAGCGAGCATGACGGGCTGGCGCCGGCCACGCAAGCAGCCTAAACCCGCGCCATGAACGGTTCTCCCGCGCTCGACTGCCACCAGCTTCGCCCGGTAATTCTGGCAGGTGGCTCGGGCACAAGGCTCTGGCCGCTTTCGCGCGCCCGCTTTCCCAAACAGCTGCTTCCCATCAACGGCCCGCGCTCCATGCTGCAGGCCACCATCGCCCGCACAGCCAGCCTCGGCATGGCCGGCCTTGAGCCGCTGCCGCCGCTGGTGGTGGCCGGCGAGCCCCTACGCGCACTGGTCACCAGCCAGATAACCGAGCTTGGCCATAAGCTTGCAGCACTCATCCTCGAGCCCGAGGGCCGCAACACTGCGCCTGCGATCGCGCTGGCAGCACTATGGGCGGCAGCGGTTGGAGAGGCCGATATCCCGCTCCTCGTCATGCCGTCCGATCATGTCATCGGCCAGCCGGAGGCTTTTGCCGCGGCCGTTGCCGCAGCATGGCCCGCCGCCAAAGCCGGCCGGCTGGTCACCTTCGGCATAACGCCGGAAAGCGCCGAGACCGGCTATGGCTATATCGAGACAGGCGCCGAGCTGGAGGGCCTGGCCGGCGTCCATGCGGTCGAGCGCTTTGTGGAAAAGCCCGACCGCGAGCGGGCGGAGGCGTTTCTGGCCGGTGGCGGGCATTTGTGGAACGGTGGCATCTTCCTGTTCACCCCGGCCGCCATTCTGGCAGCACTGTCCGAACATGCGCCGGGCCTTGCCGATGCCGCCGCTGCTGCCCTTGCCGATGCCAGTGTCGAGGGGCCGGATATCCGCCCGGCGCCCCGCGCCTTTGCTGCCGCTCCGGCCCTGTCGATCGATCACGCCGTCATGGAGCACACGGCCCTGGCAGCCGTGGTTCCGGTGAGCATGGACTGGTCGGATGTCGGCAGCTGGGATGCGCTCTGGCAGATCAGCGAGCGTGACGAGGATGGCAATGCCGTGATCGGAGAAGCCGTGCTTCTCGATGTTTCAGACAGTCTGGTGCGGATAGAGCCCGGTGCACCGGCAGTTGCTGCGCTGGGGCTGCAATCGATGGTCATCGTCTCGATGACCGATGCCATTTTGGTCGCACCGCGCGCCCGGGTTCAGGATGTAAAGGCGCTGGCCGATCAGGCGCGTGCCATCGGCCGGGGCGATACGCCCGCGAGCGCTGTCCGCAGCCATGAATGGGGGGATGAGGCAGTGCTGATGGAAGGACCGGGCCACCGGGTGCGCCAGCTCACGCTGGTGGCCGGCGGCGCCACGCGGATCGACGGGCCAGCCCAGATCATCGGCATCGCCGGTACCGGCCGAACCGGGGATACAGACCTCGGCGCCAGCGCAACCCACCGCGTGCCGGCGGGCGCTGCCGCGCTGCTGGTCAACCCCGGCCCTAACCCATGGCTGCTCCTCGCGGTCCACCACTCCGCCCCATGAGCAGCACCCTGTCCGATGCCGCTCTCGCCCGCCGGATCGCTGGCCAGGCCGGCGCCATGCTCATGCAACTCCGCGCCGCCCATGGTAGCAGCGGCAAGTCTTTAGGCGATGCCGGAGATGCTGCTGCCCATCAGCTCATCCTGCAGGCGCTCAAGGCGGCGCGCCCGGATGATGCCATCCTGTCCGAGGAAGCCGCCTGCGACGGTTCGCGGCTGATCGCCCGCCGGGTGTGGATCATCGATCCGCTCGATGGCACCCGCGAATTTGGGGAACAACGCGCCGACTGGGCGGTCCATGTCGGGCTGGCAATCGATGGCAAGGCGGCTGCAGGCGCGGTCGCGCTGCCGGCCACCGGGCAACTCTGGTGCAGCGAAAACCCGCCGGCGCTCGCGCCCGAGGCATCGCCGCTGCGGATAGCCGTGAGCCGAAGCCGGCCACCGGCAATCGCACAGGCTGTGGCCGCCCGGCTGGGCGCAACGCTGCTGCCCATGGGCAGCGCCGGCGCCAAGGCGATGGCGGTGCTGGATGGCAGCGCCGATATGTATCTGCACGAAGGCGGCCAGTCGGAATGGGATAATTGCGCGCCCGTGGCAGTCGCGCAGGCTGCCGGCCTGTTCTGCAGCCGGATCGACGGCGCGCCGCTTGTCTATAACCGCCCGGACCCGGCATTGCCGGACCTTCTGATCTGCCACGCCAGCCGGGCAGCCGGGCTGCTGGATGCCATCGCCGCCTGCCGTGCCGGAGGCCCGGCTGCGTGAGCCTGCGGGTGCTGGGCTTCCTCCACGCCTGGGGGCCGGGCGGCGTGGAGCGAGACACGATGCGGCTATGGCGCGCGCTGGCCGCAACCGGCCTCGATTCCCGTCTGGTCCTTGGCCGGCTGACCGGGCGGTTCGCGGGAGAAAGCGATGGCCTGGCAATCGATCCGATCGGCGGCGCCACGGACCGCACCGCGAGCTTCGAGACGCTCTGGATGATCTTCGCCCTGCCGCGGCGGATCCGCAGCGCGGCGCCCGACATTCTCTATTGCCCCGGCAACGCCTATTCGGTTGTGGCAGTCGCCATGCGGCTATCGCTCGGGCGCCGGTGCCCGCCGATCATCTTAAGGGTGAGCAACGACCTTGAGCGGCGCGACATGCCGTGGCCGCTGCGCCAGTTCTATCACCTCTGGGTGCGGCTGCAGATGCACGCCTTTGCCCATGTCATCGCCATGGCGCCGGCAGCGGCGGCAGAAATCGCGCGCATCGGCCATATCGCACCCGAGCGCATCACCACCATCCTCAACCCCTGCTTCACCGAGGCCGAACTCGGCCGGCTGGCGACTGCGGGCGCTGGCCGTACACGGCATACTGCCGGAACCCGCTATCTGGCCATGGGCAGGCTCGCCCCCCAGAAGAATTTCGCGCTGCTAATAAGGGCCTTCGCCCACATCGCCGGCGCTGATGACCAGCTGGTAATTGCCGGCGAAGGCGCCGAACGAGCACAGCTCGAAGCACTGGCGGCCGAGCTCGGCGTTGCCGACCGGGTGAGCCTGCCCGGCCATGCGCTCGATGTCGCCGCCCGGTTGGGCAGTGCCGATGTCTTCGTTCTCTCCTCCCGTTACGAAGGGCTGGGCGTTGTCATCCTTGAAGCGCTTGCTGCCGGCCTGCCGGTGGTCGCCACCGATTGCGGCGCGGCGATTTCCGATCTCGTGGCCGAGGGGCGGGGCCGGCTGGTGCCTAACCATGATGTGGCGGCGCTTGCCGATGCCATGCTGGCGGCGGCAAACCCCGGCGAAGAAACGCTGGCCTCCGCCCGTATCGACTATGCCCGCCAATTCACCGTGGAACGCGCGCTGCCGGTGCAGGCGGCGCTGTTCGCGCGGTTCAGCCGCACCTCTCCCGCATAGGCCGGGTCGCGAAATTGACATATTACCGCTATATCGCCCTCACTCAGTAAGGTCCGAGGCCGCCAGTTCATGCTTTCCGTTGATGCCAGTACCCCTGCAAGAGTTGCTTTAGGGGAAAACGCGGTCGCGCCGCCGGTATTCGACCCGAAGGCGCGCTCCGCCAGCGAGCGCGGCTGGACCTGGTGGCTGGGCGCCGCAATTTCGATCGCAGTGCTGCTGGTGTCGCTTTACGAGCTCCGCCAGGTCGATCTTTCGTCGGTTGTCGACATGATTCCGGCCAGCCCGGCATTTTGGGCGGTGTTCACGCTGGCCTATTTCGTGCCGGCCACGACCGATTGGGTTATCTTCCGGCGGCTCTGGAAAATCCCTGCCGATGGTTTCACGGCCCTTGTCCGCAAGATGATCGGCAACGAGCTGCTGCTCGGCTATGTCGGTGAAGTCTATTTCTACACCTGGGCGCGGCGCCGCACCGAAATGGTGAGCACGCCGTTCGGGGCGATCAAGGATGTCGCGATCCTTTCGGCACTGATGGGGAATGCGGTCACGCTGGTGATGCTGGTGCTGGCGGCACCTCTACTCGCCACCTTGTCCTTCGGCATCGAGGCGAAAACGCTGGCAGCATCGATCGGCGTCGTGCTCGTCACGTCGAGCCTCCTCATCTTCTTCCGCAAGGCGCTTTTCAGCCTTCCCGCTGCCGATCTCCGCTTTGCCGGGTTCATGCATCTCGTGCGCATCATCGCCAGCACCGCCCTTGTCGCGGTGTGCTGGCATCTGGTGCTGCCGGCGGTGGCGCTGCACTGGTGGCTGATGCTCGCGGCCTGCCGGCTGCTGCTCTCGCGGCTGCCGCTGATGCCGAACAAGGATATCGTCTTTGCCGGGCTGGCGGTGTTCATGATCGGCCATGATGCCGAGATCGGCGCGCTGATGACGATGATGGCAAGCATCACGCTGGCTGCCCATCTGGCGCTCGGGCTGGTGCTCACCCTTGTCGAACCGCTGGGTGCCAAGCGTTGAACAAGCTCGTACTGGCGCCCTTGGCGCTGCTCCTCGTTGCCGCCGACCTGCCCCGCGAGGGCCAGCCCGGCTATCTGCCGAGCACGCCCGATCTCGGCAAGCGTGAAGCGCAGTGCGGCACGCCTGAAAATGGCCCGGCAGTGATCGTGACCGTCGAAGGCCTGAAGGACCGCGCCGGCAATTTGAAGAGCGAGCTCTATCCTTCCAACAACGATGATTTTCTGGCCGATGACAACAAGCTCATCATGGCGGGCAAGACC
>JBBQIP010000104.1:0-9128 GCA_038325045.1 Sphingomonadales bacterium | reverse complement strand
ACCATCGAGATCGAGCGGCGGAGTTACCGTTCGTTGTTGGCGGTGGCGCTTGAGGGTTCGGGGGATTTTGGCGCGCTGGATCTGCTGGCGGAGCCGACCACCACTGTGTCGGGCCCGGTATCGGGCCAGCGCATTGCGCAGCTCTTGACCCAGACATCGTAGCGCGGGTGTTCCAGCGGGTTTAGCGAAGGGCTCTGCGCGAACATCCAGCCGGAGAAAATGCGGGCGGTGCCGCTGCGGCTGCGCTCGCTGATCTGCACAAAGGCGCCGGTGAGCGGGGCCTCCCACGGCGGGGTGGTTTCGCAGGTGCGGATGGTGACATCGAGCCCGCCGAAGCGGAACGACTGGCCGGGGCGGCCGCGGAACAGCTGTTCCTGCCCGGTGCGCTTGTCGAGCGCTGCAATCTCCACCACCCGCTCGGCATTGGGCGTGGCGCGGGCGATGGCCGGGCGCGCGGGCTTTGCGGGCGCGGGTGCGGGTGCTTCTGCCGGGGCGGCTGCGGGGGCTGTGGCAGGCGGGGCTGCAGCAGGCTGGGCCACGGCGGGGCCGGCGAGCAGCAGCGCCAGCGCCAGCGCCTCAGGGCTGCGGCGCACTGTCTTCGCTGCCGCCGCTGCGGTTTACCACGCTGCCGATGAGCGCCATCAGATCGGCGGCGCCCGAGGTTTGCACGATTTCCTCGCCGGGCTTGAGCATGGCTTCTTCCCCGCCCGGTGCGAGCGAGACGTAATTGCCGCCGAGCAGGCTTTCGCTGGTGATGGCGGCGCTCGAATCGATGGGCAGCTTGAGGCCTGGCTCGATGGTGAGCGTGAGCACGGCCTGATAGCTTGCCGGATCGAGCGACTGGCCGGCAACTTCGCCCACCTTGATGCCGGCCATCCGCACATCCGCACCGGGCGCGATGCCGGCGACGCTGGGGAATTTTGCCACCAGCGCATAGCCGCCGGCGCCGCTGCCGGCCTGGGTTCGGTTCCAGGCGAAATTGACGAAGCCGACCGCGACCAGCACCACCAGCAGGCCGATCAACGCCTCGATCACATTGTTTTTGACAAGCGCGCGCACCCGATCAGCCCTCTGGCGTCCAGGCGCGGTAATCACCGGTGGCGGCGGCGCGCTTGCCGCCGGATTCGAGCGCACCCGAAGGCCTGTAGGCGGCTACCGTGCCGGTCTGGTTTGGCACCCAGGGCCGCTCCCACACCCGGGGGGTGAGCGGGGCTTCGCTGGGCGGCAGCGCCACGGTCTTGTGCATCCACAAATGCCATTCGGGCGGGATCTGCGTGGCTTCCGGCGCGCCGTTGTACATTACCCAGCGGCGCTCCCCCGGGCTGCCGGCCTTGCCGGAGCGGAAATAGACATTGCCGGCCCCGTCGCGCCCCACTTCGGTGCCGTTGCGGCTGGACCAGAGGCGGGTGCCAATGGAGGGGCCGTTCCACCATGTAAAAAGGCTGGAGAGAACACTCATTCCTTCCCTAGAAGCCGATGCACGCGGCAAAGGCAAGTGCGGCTTGCAAGCTGCCTCGGCAGCAGGCTAGGCTGCAGCTCATGGATTCGGGGCTCATGACCAATCGGCGTCTGCTTCTGGGCGGGCTGGCCACCACGCTGGCGGGGTGCGCCAGCGGCCGGGTGCCGGCCAAGGCAGCCATGGCTGGCTGGGCGCAGCCGGCGCTGGTGCCGCTGGAGGCCACCCCGGCGCGGCTGACGCACATGACCGTGTGCCTGCGCCCGTTCCGCGCGGCAGGTCCTCGGCTGGATGTGGAGCAGCTTGGCGCCAAGCGGATCGTGCATAATTATGGCCATGGCGGCAGCGGCTGGTCGCTATCCTGGGGGTCGGCCGCGCTGGCGGCGGCGCGCGCGCTGGAGGGCGGGCCGGAAACGCTGGGCGTTATCGGCTGCGGGGTTATCGGCATCACCACGGCGCTCACCCTCCAGCGCAGCGGGCGGCAGGTGACCATCTATGCGGCTGAAATGCTGCCCGAAAGCCGTTCGGCACGCGCCACCGGCACCTGGAGCCCGTCTTCCCGCATTGCCGATACCGATGCGGCCGGAGCCGATTTTCCGGTTCGTTGGGAGGCGATGGCGCGGGTTTCCTTGCGCGCGTGGCAGCAGCGGGTGGGGCTGGCCGGATCACCGGTGGCGTGGAGCAAACGATACAGCCTTTCGGACAGCATGGCGGATAGCCCAAGGCCGGAAACGCCGGTCAAGTTCGCGCATCTCGACCAGCGGATGGCCGATGCGCTGCCGGCGAGCCGCACGCTGGATGCGGCCGAAAACCCCTTTTCCGTGGCACGGGCCCGGATGGGGATTTCCATGCAGTTCAATATTGCCGAGCTGAGCCGGCAGCTGGTGGCGGAATTCCACGCGGCGGGTGGCCGAATCGTCGAGCGGCGTTTCAACAGCCCGGCGGAGCTGGCCAGCCTGCCCGAGCCGGTGATCGTGAACTGCACCGGCTACGGCGCCGCAGCGCTTTGGAACGATAAAAGCCTGGTGCCGGTGCGCGGCCAGATAAGCTGGCTGGCAGCGCAGCCGGGGCTTGATTACGGCGTGACATACCGGGGCGCCATAATGCTGCCGCGGCCGGAAGGCATTGTCGTGCTGCAGACCGGCACTAGCGAAATGTACGGCTATGGCATTACCGAGGAAAAGGCCGACCGGGCCGAGGCCGAAGCGGCGATTGCCACGCTGGCCGGCCTGTGGCGCAGCTGATCCCGCCTAACGCTTGCCGAACTTCACCCGGTCACCCTTTTTCAGCCCGATGCGCGCGGCCTCTCCGGCGTTCAGCTCGATGACCGAGGCGGTGATGCCGCCCGAGGGAATAAGCGCCTCGGAATAAGGCTTGCCGTGGCCGATGCTGACCACCCGGTTATTGGGGCCGACGAAAATGAGATCGAGCGGCAGGATGGTGTTGCGCATCCAGAAAGCGGCGTCGCGCGGCGGCGAGAAGGGAAATACCATGCCGACATTCCTTGGCATCTCGGCGCGGAACATCAGCCCACATTCCTGATTCTCCGGGCTGAGTGCCTGTTCGAGCTGATAGGTGTGCGACCCGCTTTTGGTGACAAGCGTGACCGGCGCGCGGGTGAGGCCGATGTTGGGGCAATCCGCCGCCGCCGGCGTGGCGAGCGCCAGCGCCACCAGGCCGGGCAAGAACAGTGTGAGCGATCGCATGGTGCGCCTTAGCTATGGGAGGGCGGCGGCTCCTTGCCGGCTGCAGCGACAGCCACTGCGAGCGGCCCCTTGTGGCCCGAAGCGATGCGTGCCTGCAAGGCCTGTCCGGGTTCAAGCTCCATCAGCGCTGCGCGGCGCAGTGTCTCCATGTGCACAAACACATCTTCAGACGATTCGGGGCGGACCACAAAGCCGTATCCCTTCAACCGGTTGAACCATTTGACCAGCACCGGCTCCCAAGGCCCGGCAGCTGCGAGCATGGCCTGGGGGTTCACCCGGTCTGCCTCGCGCGCCGCCGCCAGCTCCGGATCGGGGCCGATGGCGGTGCTCAGGTCCATATCGATAATCCGCTCTGCCTGGCGGCCACGATCCCGCGCCACCACGGCGCAGGTGAGCGTGGCGCCTTCCGGCAGCGTGCGCCGCCCGGCCTCGCGCACCACGGAGAAATGCACCAGCACATCGCCTTCGGCCGCTGCATCGCCGGTGGGAACCAGAAAACCATAGCCGCGCACCGGATCGAACCATTTGACCGTGCCACGGACAATTTCGGCAGTGGTGCCGATAACCTCTGAAAACTGCTCCACGATGACCCCCCACATAAGCCAACACAACAAGTGTAAACCGGCCCCCCGGCAACCGAACCATAATCTGCGAAGCCAAAGGCGCAAGGGTGTTTGCCCGCTGGCGCGTATCTTGCTGGCAGCGAGCGCCCCGCAACGCTAGAACGAAGGGACATTACCGGAGCCAGGCATGAACCTTTCAGGCACAGTATCGATAGAGGCGCCGCGCGCAGCCGTCTGGACCGCGCTGAACGACCCTGAGGTGCTGGCGCGCTGCATAGAGGGCGTGGAGCGGCTGGAGCGGGTAGCGGGCGAAGCGGGCGAGCGGCTGGAAGGCAAGATGAACGCCAAGGTGGGCCCGGTGCGCGCGACCTTTGCAGGCCATGTGACGCTGACCGATGTGGTGGAAGGGCAGAGCTACAGGCTGGTGGGCGAAGGCAAGGGCGGCGTGGCCGGCTTTGCCAAGGGCGAGGCCGATGTGGTGCTGAGCGACCTTGCGGGTGGCGGCACCGGGCTGGCGTATGACGTGCGATCCTCGGTGGGCGGCAAGCTGGCGCAGCTGGGCGGGCGGCTGATCGAAGGCACCGCCAAGGCCTATGCGGAAGGCTTTTTCAGCAAGCTGAAGGCGGAGCTGGAGACGCCGGCGGTGGCGGCTGTGGCCGAGACGGTGGTGGCTGAAGCGGTTGTGGCGGAACCGGTTACGCCGGCTGTTGCACCGATGGTTACGCCGACAGTTTCAAGCGCGGGCGGGATGGCGCCGGTGGTCTGGGCGAGCCTGCTCATCATTGCGGTGCTGGGCTTCCTGTATTTCCAATGGAACTGACCCCCGCCCTGCCCCCGGGACTGGCTCCTGCCCTGCCGGGCGCGGGAGACGAGGACCTAGCCACGCTGATGCAGGCCGCTGCCTGGGCGGCCGAGGGGCACGGCGTGGCGATTGCGACCGTGATCCAGGCCTGGGGGTCCGCCCCCCGCGCTACCGGCAGCCACCTTGCCATCCGCAGCGACGGGCTGTTTGCCGGATCGGTGAGCGGCGGCTGTGTGGAGGGCGAGGTGATTTTTGAAGCCCAGGCACTGATCGAGGCCCGCAGCGGCGTGCGGCTGGAAGCCGGCAGCGGCGTGCGGCTGGAAGCCGGCAGCGGCGCCGTGCGGCTGGATTACGGCGTGGCGGACGAGACCGCCTGGCGGGTGGGGCTGGCCTGCGGCGGACAGATTTCGGTGCTGGTGCAGCGGCTTGGTGCGGATGGTTATCCCGCCGTGCTGATTGCAGCGCTGGCCGATGCGGCCCGCGCCGGAACGTCTGTTGCGGTGTTGACCGACCCTGAAGCCGGCAGCAGCCGGCTGGCGGGCGCGGACGAGGAGACGCCGGAAGGCTGGCTGCGTCGCGACTGGCCGCCGCCGCGCCGGATCGCCATCATTGGTGCGGTGCATATTGCGCAGGCGCTGGTGCCGCTGGTGGTGGCGCTTGGGCTAACCCCGCTGGTGATAGACCCGCGCGGGTTGTTTGCGGCCGACGCTCGCTTTGCCGGGCTGGCGCTTGATAGCCGCTGGCCGGACGAGGCGCTGGCGGACTGGGCGCCCAATGCCGCAAGTGCCGTGGTAGCGCTGACGCATGACCCCAAGCTGGATGATGTGGCGCTGGCGGCGGCGCTGAGGTCCAAGGCCTTTTATGTGGCGGCGCTTGGGAGCCGCAAGAACCATGCAAAGCGGCTGGAGCGGCTGGCGGAACAGGGCTTTGATGCGGCCACGCTGGCGCGGATCCATGGCCCGGCCGGGCTGGCACTGGGGGCGCGCGGACCAGCGGAAATCGCGCTGAGCATTGCCGCCGAGTTGACCGCTGTGTGGCGGGGCGCGGATGTGGCCCGGGCGCGGTGATCTTTGCCGAAGTGCCGCTGGCCGAGGCTGAAGGCGCGCTGCTGGCGCACGGCCAGATGGTGGGGAGCGCGCGCTGGGCCAAGGGCCGGCTCTTGAGCCACGCCGACATGGGCGCCGCCGCAGCCGCCGGGCTGGCGCGGCTGAGCGTGGCGCGGCTGGAGGCTGGCGACAGCGGCGAGGACGTGGCCGCCGCCCGGCTGGCAGCGGCGCTGGCAGGCACGGGCACAAGGGTGTTGGGGGCGGCGCACGGCCGCGCCAATATTGCGAGCGAGGCGGACGGTGTGCTGCTGGTGGACGCGGCCATGGTGGCAGCGATCAACCGCGCCGATGAGGCGCTGACGCTGGGCACGCTGCTGCCGATGGCGCGGGTGGAGGCAGGCGAGATCATCGCGACGGTGAAAGTCATTCGCTATGCGGTGGCCGAAGCGGCGCTGGCGGCGGCTTGTGCGGCTGCGGTGCCGCTGCGGGTGGTGCCGTTCCGGGCGTTGCGAATCGGGCTGCTGGCCACGGTGCTGGCCGGCGTTACCGACAAGGCGCTGGCCAAGACGGTGCAGGTGACGCGGGCGCGGGTGGAGGCGCTGGGCTGCCGCTTTGTGGAGCTGGGCCAGGTGCCGCATGAGACTGGTGCGCTGGCGGCAGCACTTGGTGCGGCGGATGCGGACCTGCTGCTGATTGCCGGTGCCTCTGCCAGTGTGGACCGGGGCGATGTGGTGCCGGCAGCGATAGTGGCGGCGGGCGGCCATGTGGAGCGGCTGGGCATGCCGGTGGACCCCGGCAATTTGCTGGTGCTGGGGCAGATGGGCGCGCGGCCGGTGATAGGCCTGCCTGGCTGTGCGCGCTCCCCCAAGCGCAACGGGCTGGACCTGGTGCTGGAGCGGCTGGTGGCGGGGCTGGCGGTGACCAGCGACGATATTGCGATGATGGGCGCGGGCGGGCTCTTGCCCGAAGCCGAGCGGCCGGACCCCCGGCCTTTCATGGCATGACCACCGGCGCGCTGCTGCTAGCGGCCGGGCGATCGGCGCGGATGGGCGGGCCGCACAAGCTGCTGGAGCACTGGCAGGGCAAGCCGCTGGTGGCGCATGCGGCGGATGCCCTGCTGGCAGCCGGACTGCCGGTGCTTGTGGTGACCGGGCACGGTGCTGAGCGGGTGCGGGCGGCGCTGGCTGGCCGGGCGCTGGACTTTGTGCAGGCGGAGGATTTTGCGCTGGGGCTGGCACATTCGCTGCGCGCCGGGCTGGCGGGCGCGCCGGCTGGCTGGGAGGCGGTGCTGGTCGCGCTGGCCGACATGCCGCGCGTGGAGCCGGAGCTGCTGGTGCGGCTGGCGGCCACTGACGGCGTGGCGGTGCCGGTGTGGCAGGGGCAGCGCGGCAACCCGGTGCGCTGGCCGCGCGCCCACTGGCCGGCGATGATGGCGCTGGACGGGGACACGGGCGCGCGCCGGCTGCTGGCGGGACTGGCGGTGACCGAAGTGGCGGCGCCGAGCGATGCAGTGCTGGCCGATGTGGATACGCCCGAGGCGCTGCGCCGGCTGCGGACATGAAAAGGCCCGGCGGTTGGAGCCGCCGGGCCTGATCGATTACCTGTGTGGCTGGCCTTAGCGGCGGTCGCCTGTTTGCCGCTTAGCGGCGGTCGCCCATGAAGCGCAGCAGGAACAGGAAGAGGTTGATGAAGTCGAGGTACAGGGTCAGTGCGCCCATCACCACGGCCTTGCCGGCGAAATCCGAACCGGCGACCTCGAAATAGAGGTTCTTGATCTTCTGCGTATCATAGACGGTGAGGCCGGCGAACAGGAACACTCCGATGATCGAGATGGCCAGATCGAGACCGCTCGACTTGAAGAACATGTTGCCGATCGACGCCACGATGATGCCCACAAGGCCCATCAGCAGGAACTTGCCGAAGCCCGACAGATCCCGCTTGGTGGTGTAGCCATAGAGGCTGAGCCCGGCGAAACCGGCTGCGGACGCAAAGAAGGTCTGCGCGATGGAGCCACCTGTATAGGCGAGGAAGATGGTGGACAGCGAGGCGCCCATGAGAGCCGCATACGCCCAGAAGATCGCCTTGGCAGCGCCTTCCGACAGCTTGTTGATGCCGAAGCTGAGCCACAGCACCAGCCCGATGGGGGCGAACATCACGATATATTTGAGGAAGCCCGGCTGCAGGAAGATCTGCGCGGCGAGCGAGTTTTCATCGCCCTGCGCCATGAGCAGCGAGACAACGCCGGTGAGCAGCACGCCCGATGCCATGTAGTTGTAAACCGACAGCATATGGGCGCGCAGACCGGCATCATATTGCGATGCATCCTGCGTGCCGGCGCGAAAGGCTGCGACCCGGGGATCGAGCGGATTGGCCATTGTTACCTCCAAAGCGCCGGCGAAACTGCCGGCCATGAAAACAATATCGGAGAAGTCGCGTCAGAATTCAATGGATAGTGATGTCACAATCCGCGCAGCACGGTGTTGGGCCGGGCGGAGAGCGCTGTCCAGGAGCCGATCAGCCCGATGAGGACGGTGGCCAGCGCGCCGATGCCGACCGTTGCCACCACCGGCCCCCAGAGCGGCTGCCATTCCAGGCTGAACACCTGGGTGATGACGAACCAGCCGGCAAAACTGCCCAGGCCCAGCGCAAGGCAGGCGACGATCACCGCCAGCAGGCCATATTCGGCGAGCGTGGCCGCCGCCACCTGCCGCCTGGTGGCGCCCAGCAGCTTCAACAGCACGGAATCGTAGGTGCGGGCGCGGGCGCCTGCGGCAATGGCGCCGATGAGCACGGCGATGCCGGCGGCGACCGTGACCGACGCGGCGGCGCGGATGGCGGCCGAAAGCTGGCCGAGCAGGGTGCTGACCTGACCGACGACATCCTTCACCCGGATGATGGAGGCGGTGGGGAAGCTGGTTGCCATCACTCGCTGCACGGCGCCCTCCTGCGAAGGCTGTACGCCGATGGTGGCCATCCAGCCGTGCGGGGCGGCTTCCAGCGTGCCGGGGGCGAACAGGATGGCGAAGTTGAAGCCGAAGGACTGCCAGTCGATCTTGCGGGTGCTGGCGATGGTGGCGGTAACCTCCACCCCCAGTACCGAGACGGTGATGGTATCGCCAACCTTGAGGCCGAGCGCGCTGGCGGCAGTATCATCGAGGCTGATGAGCGGCGGGTCGGCATAGTCTTTCGGCCACCATGTGCCGGTAACCAGCTCGTTATTGGCGGGAAACTCGGCTGCGTAGCTGAGGCCCCGGTCGCCGCGCAAGATCCAGTTATCGGCGGTTTCCTTTATTTCGCCGGCCGGCACGCCCTTCACCATGGTGACCGGCCCGCGCAGCGACGGCACAACGCTCAGCTGTGCGCCGGGCGCTGCGGCCTCAAGCTGCTGGCGAAAGGGGTCGATCCCCTCGCGCGGGATATCGATGACGAAGAAGCTGGGGGCCTTGGCGGGGATGGTGCGGTTGATCTGGCCGGTAAAATTGCTCTCGATGGTGGCGAGCGTGGCGAACAGGGTGAGGCCCAGCCCCAGAGCCACCACCAGCTGGCGGGTGGGGG
>JBBQIP010000103.1:0-9141 GCA_038325045.1 Sphingomonadales bacterium | reverse complement strand
GACCGGCCGGATCATCGATGTCGTCTCCCCGCTCGGCAAGGGCCAGCGCTGCCTCATCGTCGCCCCGCCCCGCGTCGGCAAAACCATGATGATGCAGAACATCGCCCGCAGCATTTCCGCCAACCACCCGGAAATCTACCTCATCGTTCTCCTCATCGATGAACGCCCCGAGGAAGTGACCGACATGCAGCGCACGGTGAAGGGCGAGGTGATTTCCAGCACCTTCGATGAACCCGCCACCCGCCATGTGCAGATCGCCGAAATGGTCATCGAAAAAGCCAAGAGGCTGGTCGAGCACAAGCGCGATGTGGTCATCCTGCTCGATAACATCACGAGGCTCGGCCGCGCCTACAACACCGTGGTGCCAAGCTCCGGCAAGGTGCTGACCGGCGGTGTGGATGCAAATGCGCTGCAACGCCCCAAGCGCTTCTTCGGTGCGGCCCGCAACATCGAGGAAGGCGGCAGCCTCACCATCATCTCGACAGCGCTGATCGATACCGGCAGCCGCATGGATGAAGTGATTTTCGAGGAGTTCAAGGGCACCGGCAACGCCGAAATCGTCCTCGACCGCAAGATTGCCGATAAACGAGTATTCCCCGCCATCGACATCGGCAAATCCGGCACCCGCAAGGAAGAGCTGCTGGTAGACAAGACCACGCTCTCCAAAATGTGGGTACTCCGCCGCATCCTCATGCAGATGGGCACGGTCGATTCGATCGAGTTCCTGATGGACAAGATGAAGGACTCGGTCACGAACAAGGACTTTTTCGATGCTATGAACCATTAGCGAGCGCGGCGAGCGTTAGCGCAGCTAACGCGAGACTCGCGCCGCGGCCGGCCGGCGGGTCGGCGGCCCTCCGCCGCCGATCCCGTCCGACGAGTCTGCGGCTTTGCCGCAGACCCAACCCCCCCTAAAGGCAGCTGATGGCACTATCCCCAGCCCTGGGCGCCTATGCAATAAAGGCGGTAAACGCCGCCGCCAGCTTCGGCTGCACGGTACTTCTGGCCAGAATGGCGGGCGCGGCCACAGTCGGCCAATATGCACTGGCCGTCGCCACCGCCGTGCTGCTGGCAGTGGTGGCAGTCCGGGGGCTGGACCAGATCATGCTCCGGCAAGTCGCCGGCGATCTGGCCAGTGAAAACAGCGCAGCCGCCCGCGGCGTGGTGCGGCTGGTGCTCAGAACGGTCGCCATTGGCGCGCTGGTCCTGAGCGTGGTTTTCGCCGGCCTGGTAGCCCTCGGCCCGGCGGCAGACTGGCTGGCGGCAGCACCAACCGTGCTGCTGGTGGCAAGCCTCGGCATCGCCACCCACGCCGGCCTTCGGATGGTGATAGCCCTGCTGCGAGGCCAGGGCCGCCCGCTCGCCGGCCAGGCGGTGGAGGGGCTGGGCAGCGTGCTCCTCATCGCCGCATTCGCCGCCCTCTGGCTCGCCGGCCGGGCGCCAACTGCGGCAGAGGCAGTGGCGCTGTTCTTCGGCTGCCAGCTCGTCACCGTGCTGGCCGGCACCGCCATCGCCGCCCGCGGCGCCCGCCAGTGGCAGCCAGCCACGCCGCCCGAGGCAGCACCGCTTCTAGCCGCCGGGCTGCCGATCATGGCGATGATGGCCATCCAGCTATTCGCGGACTGGCTGTTGATGGCGCTCATCGGCCAGGCCGCAGACGCCGCCGAGGTCGGCGCCTTCCGGGTGGCGGTGCAGATCCTCACCGTCATCACCACCATCGTCATCACCGGCGAATCCTATGTGCTGCCGCGCTTCGCAGCCGATTTCCGGGCCCAGCGGCCCGACCTCGCCTGGGCCCGGCACCGGCGTGCCACGCTTTTGATGGTGGCCCTTGCCGGCCCGGTGGTCGCAGTGGCTCTGCTGGCGCCCGGCTGGCTGCTGGGGCTGGCCTTCGGCCCGGCGTTCGTGGTGGCAGCCCCTGCGCTGGCAGCAATGGCAGCAGGGCAGGCGGTAAACATCATCGCCGGGCCAATCGGCGGTTTCCTCACCATGGCCGGCCGGGAGCGCGCCTTGCTCGGCTGCGGGGTGCTGGCGCTCGCCGTGCTTGTGGCGTTGAGCGTGGTGCTCATCCCCACCCTCGGGCTGCTCGGTGCCGGTATCGCCCACGGCGCGTCGGTGGCGGTTCGCAACATCGCCGCCTGGCTGCTGGCGCGGCGGTTGTTCGGCAGTGGCTTGCCTAGCGATGCGGCGGGAGGCAAGTGAGAGCATGGCCGGTTTGCTCCCCCGAATTCGCACCTGGTCCTACCACCGGCTCAGCTGGCTGCGGCGGAGCTGGTATGTGCATGTCTGGGGCATGGATATCGGTCATGATGTCCGTATTTCCCGCTCGGCGCGGCTCGATCGCACCCATCCGCGCGGGGTCCATATCGGGGACCATACGCTGGTCTCGTTCGATGCAGCGATACTCACCCATGATTTCGTCGGCGGCCGCCACCTCGATACCTGGGTCGGTCATCACTGTTTCATCGGCGCCCGCAGCCTGATCATGCCGGGCGTGCGCGTGGGCAATCACTGCATCATCGGCTCGGGCGCCATCGTGACCGCCGATGTGCCCGATTGCTCCATCGCAGTCGGCAACCCGGCGCGCATAATTGCCAGCGGCATCGTCACCGGCCGCTGGGGCATAAGGAACCCGCGCTTTCTCGCGCTGGAAGGGATCACAGCGCCCGATATGGATCCGGGGCAGGGGTTCAGTTGAACCAGCGGCGCACTGCCGGGCTGCCCCATTCGGGAACGCCCGCCACCCGCCAGATTTCCCGGCCCTGCTCGTCATACAGGATGCTCATCGGCAGGCCGCGCGCGCCCATCGCCTCGCCAAGCGAGCCCGGCTGGTCGAGCACCGGCTTCAGTACCTTGAAGCGCCCGGCGGTGAAGAATTTGTCCACCGCCTGCCAGCCTTCCATGTCCTGGCTCACTGGCACCACCACCAGCCTGTCCGCCGTCTCGCCCGCCAGCCGGTCCAGCTCGGGCATTTCGGCAAGGCAGGGCGGGCACCATGTGGCCCACAGGTTCACCAGCACCTTCTTGCCGGGGTTGGCGGCCAATACCGCCTGCAGCGTGGTTTCGCCGCTGCCCGGCAGCTCCAGCTTCACGCCGGGCGCCGGTGTGCCCGCCTTGGCGGGGTCTATCGTGTTGATCGCGGCGGCGGGCGCGGCGGCTTGCGCTACCGGCTCAGGCGCTTCGGACGCTGCGTTACCTTGCGGGGCTGGCTGGTTTCCCCTATCGCCGCCGCCACAGGCAGCGAGCGTCAGCGCCAGCGCACTTGCCATCAGGAGCCTTGATCGAGCCATGTCGGAATCCTCGTCCAATCCGTTGTGGGGCGGCCGCTTTGCCGGCGGTCCGGCCGCAGCCATGGCCGAGATAAACGCCTCCATCGGTGTGGACAAGCGGCTGTGGCGACAGGACCTTGCCGGCAGCCGGGCGCACGTACGGATGCTGGGGCAGCAGGGCATTGTCGATGCAGGCGATGTGGCCGCCATTCTTGCCGGGCTGGAGACCATCGCTGCGGAATATGAAGCGAGCGGCGTGCCCGAAGTGCAGGCGCTCGAAGATATTCACATGACCGTGGAAACCCGGCTAACCGAGCTGATCGGGCCGGCGGCGGGCCGGCTGCACACCGCGCGCTCGCGCAACGACCAGGTGGCCACCGATTTCCGGCTCTGGGTGAAGGCTGCCTGCGCCGAGGCGGATGCCGGGCTGAAGGCGCTGATCGCCGCCCTGCTGGCACGCGCCGAGGAACATGCCGAAACCATCATGCCCGGCTTCACCCATCTGCAGGTGGCGCAGCCGGTAACGCTGGGCCACCATCTGATGGCCTATGTGGCGATGCTGGGGCGGGACCGTTCGCGCTTTGCCGATGCAGCCGCGCGCATGGATGAATGCCCGCTCGGCAGTGCCGCGCTCGCCGGCACCGGCTTTCCCATCGACCGTGCGATGACAGCTGCCGAGCTCGGCTTTGCCCGGCCCACGGCAAACAGCCTCGATGCGGTTTCGGACCGGGATTTCGCGCTGGATTTCCTTAGCGCCGCAGCCCTTGCCGGGCTGCACCTGTCGCGGCTGGCGGAGGAGATCATCATCTGGGCCAGCCAGCCTTACGGCTTTGTCACGCTGCCCGATGCCTGGTCCACCGGCTCCTCGATCATGCCGCAAAAGCGCAACCCCGATGCAGCCGAGCTGGTGCGCGCCAAGGCCGGGCTCTTTCTCGCCGCCTTCCAGCGGCTGGCGGTGATCATGAAGGGCCTGCCGCTCGCCTATTCGAAGGACATGCAGGACGACAAGGTGCCGGTGTTCAACGCGCACGACACGCTTGGCCTCTGCCTTGTTGCCACCACCGGCATGGTCGAGACGCTCACCTTCAATGCCGGGCCGATGCGCCGCGCTGCCGCCAGCGGCTTTTCCACCGCCACCGACCTTGCCGACTGGCTGGTGCGCGAGGCCGGCGTGCCGTTTCGCGACGCGCACGATATTACCGGCCGCGCCGTGCGCGCTGCCGAAGCCGCCGGCACCGATCTCGACGGCCTGTCCGATGCAGCGCTTGCCGCGATCGATGCCCGGCTCACACCGGCGGTGCGCAGCGTGCTGTCGGTGGAGGCCTCGGTCGCCAGCCGCACAAGTTTTGGCGGCACCGCGCCGGCCAATGTGCGCGCCGCCATTGCGGCCGCCCGGGCGCGGCTATGAGGCTGGCGCTCATCGCATTGCTGCTGCTGGTGGCCGCCTGCGGCAAGCAGGGGGCGCTGCGCCCGGTGCCGCCGGCGGACCTGCCGCAAAAGCCGGCCACCGACGTGCGCGCGCCGACCACCGATGAAATGCTGAAGCTGCCGCCCCAGGCGATTCCGACCCGGGTGGATGATCCGCTGTCGCGTTCGCAGGACCGGCCTGACGATCGCTTCAACCTGCCGCCACCGCAAGGCTGAGGGGCCCGGCCATGGACCATTTCGAGATCAGGAACGGCGTGATGCACGCCGAGGGCGTTAACCTGGAGGCGCTGGCGGAGACCGTCGGCACGCCCTTCTATGTTTATTGCAGCGCCACCATCGAGCGCCACTACAAGGTGTTTGCAGACGCCGTGGCCGGGCTGGGGCGCGGCGACCCGCTGGTCGCCTTTGCGGTGAAGGC
Source organism: Sphingomonadales bacterium (assembly GCA_038325045.1). Lineage (GTDB taxonomy): Bacteria > Pseudomonadota > Alphaproteobacteria > Sphingomonadales > Sphingomonadaceae > Sandarakinorhabdus. The sequence goes on along the minus strand of JBBQIP010000103.1, from coordinate 4,026 downwards.
CAACCCCAATCTGTCGGTGCTGGCCACGCTGGCAAGGCTGGGCGCCGGAGCCGACGTGGTTTCAAGCGGCGAGCTGGCGCGCGCGCTGGCCGCCGGCGTGCCCCCGCAGCGCATCGTGTTTTCAGGCGTGGGCAAGCAGGTGCACGAGCTGCGCGCCGGGGTGGAAGCCGGGATCCTGCAGTTCAACATCGAATCCGAAGCCGAAATCCTGATGCTGGGTGCGGTTGCCGCCAGCCTCGACCGGCCGGTGGAAGTGGCGATGCGGATCAACCCCGCAGTCGACCCGCGCACCCACGGCAAGATCAGCACCGGCGGGGCAGACGCCAAGTTCGGCATTCCCTTCGAGCGCGTGCCGGCGGCATTTGCGCTGGCGGCCGAACAATCGCACCTGCGCCCGGTAGGGCTCGCCGCCCATATCGGCAGCCAGCTGACCGATCTTTCACCGGTGGAAGATACCATCCGCCGGCTCGGCGCATTGGCGCAGGCGCTGGTGGAAGCAGGCCATGATATCCGCCGTATCGATTGCGGCGGCGGGCTTGGCGTACCCTACCGCGCCGACCAGCCGGCACCGCCTAGCCCGGCCGATTATGCAGCGCTGGTGGGCAAGGCCACGGCTGGCTGGCCGTACCGGCTGATGTTCGAGCCGGGGCGGTTGATCGTGGGCAATGCGGGCGTGCTGGTATCTACGGTGATCCTGACCAAGGAAGGCGCCAGCCGCCATTTCGTGGTGGTCGATGCCGCGATGAACGACCTGCTGCGCCCGTCGCTTTATAATGCCTGGCACGATATCCGGGCGCTGCGCCCACGGCCTGAGCGGATGACCGCCACCGTGGTCGGCCCGGTGTGCGAAACCGGCGATACCTTTGCCGAGGACCGGGACATCGAGGCGGTGGGCGCCGGAGACCTGGTGGCGTTCATGACCGCAGGTGCCTATGGTGCCACCATGGCAAGCACCTATAACTCAAGGCCGCTGGTGCCCGAGGTGATGGTAAGCGGCGACCAATGGGCGATCGTTTCGGCGCGCAACCAGCCCGAGGCGATGCTGGCGCTCGATACCCGCGCGCCCTGGTTGTAATTGAGGGAACCGGCCGATGACCGCCATTGCCACCGCGGTATTCCCCATCGCCGGCCAGGGCACCCGCTTCCTGCCCGCCACCAAGGCCGTGCCCAAGGAAATGCTGCCGGTGGTGGACAAGCCACTGCTGCAATATGCCGTGGAGGAAGCGCTGGCTGCCGGTATCGAGCGGCTGGTGTTCGTGACCGCGCGCGGCAAGGGCGCGATGGAAGATCATTTCGATCTGGCCAGCGAGCTGGTTTCCAGCCTGAAAGCACGCGGCAAGTCCGCCGAACTGGCCGCCACCACCGAGATGGTGCTGGAGCCGGGGCGCATCCTGAGCGTTCGCCAGCCGGAAGCACTGGGGCTGGGCCATGCCGTGTGGTGCGCGCGCCATGTCATCGGCCGCCAGCCGTTTGCCGTGCTGCTGCCCGATGAGCTGCTCTGGAACCCGGCCGAGCCTGCCTTGAAGGCGATGGCCGCAGTGCACGCCCGGCTGGGCGGCAATGTCGTCTCCGCACTGGAAGTGCCGGAGGCGCATACGCAGCGCTACGGTATCGTCACCCCCGGACGCACGGAAGGGCTGGTCACCGAAATTGCCGGGCTGGTGGAAAAGCCGGCCCCCGGCACCGCGCCCTCGCGCCTCGCACTGATCGGCCGCTATATCCTGCAGCCTGAAGTGATCGACCTGCTGGGTGAAGGCCAGAGCGGCGCCGGCGGCGAAATCCAGCTCACCGATGCGATGGCGAGGCTGATCGGCCGGCAGCCCTTCCACGCCCTCACCTTCACCGGTGAACGCTTCGATTGCGGCGACAAGGCCGGGCACATAACCGCCAATATCGCCCTCGCACTGGAACGGCCCGACATCGGCCCGGCCGTGCAGGAATGGCTGGACAGCCGCCGCGCTCGCTGAAGTAAAAGGCCTCCGGCGGCTGGGGCCCGGCGGCCCCTTGCTGCTACTCCGCCGCCAGTGCCTTGGGGGCGCTTATCAGGCCGGGAAGGTACAGGGTGAAGGTGGCGCCGTCGCCGGGCACGCTGGTGCAGCGGGCCAGCCCGCCATGGCCTTCCGCCACCGAGCGCACGAATGCCAGTCCCAGCCCCACCCCGCCCATGGTGCCGCCGGTGCGGAAGCGGCCAAACAGGTTTTTCTGCAGATCGGCCGGCACGCCGGGGCCTTCGTCGGTCACGTCCAGCCGCCAGTCGTTCCGTTCGGGCTCCACCGAGATGGTTATGGTGCTGCCATCGGGCGAGAATTTGGCGGCGTTGCCGAGCAGGTTGACGACAGCGCGCAGCAGCAGCCCGTGGTTGCCGGTCATCAGCGCCTCGTCATCGAGCCCGCGGCTGACCAGCCGGATGTTGCGCGCCTGTGCCTGCGGCCAGAGTTCGTCCACGGCCTCGGTGGCGATGGCGGCTAGATCGACTTCGCCCATGGCATAGCCGCCCGCCTCGGCGCGGGCGAGCTGGAGATAGCCGTCTGCCAGGCCAATGGTGCGGCGGGCCAGATGGCGCAGCCGCTCGGCGGTTGCTGGCGCCATATCGGGTTCGCGGTCCACCAGCGCGAGGATCGAGGCCTGGGGGGCGCGCATATCGTGGGTGAGCAGCTGCAGCGCCTCTTCGCGCGCGGCCTCGGCGCGGCGCAAGGCGGAGATATCGGCAAAGCGAACGATCCAGCCCAGCGGCTTGCCGGCATCGTCGCGCCACGGCGTGAAGCGAACCTCGCGGGTGCTGCCGTCGGTGGCCTGAAACTCGCCGCGCCACATCGAATGGGGGTCTTCGAGTGTTTCCGGCCCGAATGGCGGCAGTTTTTCGGTGAAGGCGCGGTTGATCGCAATCGGTGTCGGGTCATCGCCGAACAGGGCGATGGCGGCGCCATTTGCAGCTGCGATACCGCCTTCGCGGCCGATCAGCACGGTGGCATCGGGCAGGTCGCGCAGTGCCGCATCGGCCAGGCGCCGCAGCTCCTCCACCCGGTCGATGGTGGCGGCCAGCATCTCGGTTGCGCGGGTAACAGGGTCGCTCGGGGCGCGGTTGTTGCGCCGGGGCAGGCCAAGATCGCCGAGCGAGGTCAGTTCGGCGGTCATCCAGTCGTTTACCACCACCAGGCGCCGCCATGCCCATAGCGGCGGGCCGATGAGAAGCGCCACCACCGCCACCGCCGGCTCCGGCCAGCGCCCGAACACCACCAGCCCGGCTGCCGACCCGAACAGCAACAGCGCCATCAGCCCGATACCGAACAGCCCGGCAACACCGGGGCGCAGGATCAGCATTGCCACCATGACCCCCCAGAGCAGCACCAGCGCCATGGCGAGCGAACGTTGCGGACCGGTTGTCTGCAGCAATCGCCCTTCCAGCAGATCGGCGGCAAGGCTGGCCTCGATTTCGATGCCCGACATGGTGCCGGTGCGGCTGGAGGTTGCGGTGGAGAATTGCGCGCCCATGCCGCTCGCGGTCACGCCCACCAGCACCAGTTTGCCCTTGATCAACTCGCGCGGCGCCTCATCGGCGAGCACCGCCTTCATCGGCAGGGTGCGGAAGCTGCCGGGAGGTCCCCGGAAGCCGATCAACCGTTCGCCCACGCCGAGCAGCGGCTCGCTTATCGGCCGGCGCTCAAACGGTGGCAGCGTGGCCAGCGCAAGGTCGCCGCCGCGGTCCTCGGTCAGCAGCGCCGCCACTTCCGGCCAGCGCTCGGTGCCATCGATGGCAAGGTTGATCCGGCGCACCACGCCGTCTCCATCGGGCCTGATCACGGCATGGCCGGCCTCGGCTCCGGCGGGTGTCGGGTCGGCGTCATAGCCGCGGCCATTACTGCCCGGAACCCGGAAGCGAATCGGCATCACCACCCGCACACCGGCGCGCCTGGCCCGGGAGAGCGCTGCGTTGATGGACGCATCGCCGGCGGAGAGCGACACATCATAGGCGATGGCGCGGGCGCCTGCATCCACCAGCCGGTCGATGGCGGCGGCATGGCGCGA
>JBBQIP010000102.1:0-9204 GCA_038325045.1 Sphingomonadales bacterium | reverse complement strand
ACCAGCTGCTTGGCGCGGGCTGCATTGGCCGCCTGCAGCGCCGCGGTCGCCTCCGCATTGGCAAGTGCCGCCGCGCTCTGCTCCAGCGCCGATGCAAACAGCGCCGGGTCCAGCCGCAGCAGCACCTGCCCGGCGCTCACCCGGTCGTTAAAATCGGCATAAAGCGCCTGCACGGTGCCCGATACCTGGGTGCCCACATTCACCACCCGCACCGGGTTGATGATGCCATTGGCGGTAATCTCGTCGCGCAGATCGCCGCGCCCGATAGCGACGGTGCGATAGGCCGGCAGCGGCGGCGGCGCGTTAACCCAGCGCCAGCCCATATAGGCCGCCACCAAGAGGCCGAGGCCGGCCAGAATAATCCAGTTCCTGCGGCTCATGGCTGCTCAGCGCCTTTCATCGATTGCCTCGCCCATGCCACCCACCGAGCGGGCGAGCTGGGCATCGGCAGTGCGAAGGTTGAATTCCGCCTGCACCCGCTGCTGGCGGGCACTGGCAAGCGCACCTTGCGCATTCAGCAAATCGGCAAAATTGCCGGTCCCGGCCCTGTAGCGCCCCTGCGCAAGTGCCGCACTCTCGGTCGCACTCGCCACCAGCGCATCCGCCGTCCGCAGCCCGGCAATCGAAGCCTCAAGCGCCACATAGGCGGAATATACCGCCAGCCCGGCCTGCTGGCGGGTCTGCTCGGCACTGGCCTGCTGCTGCTCCAGCTGGGCGCGGGCCGCCGCGGTATTATACCGTGTCGCCCAGCCCGAAAACAGCGGTACCGAAAGCGTCACCCCCACCGAACCAAGGTTGCGGTCGATGCTGGTGTTCACGCCGGTAAGCGTGTTGTTGGCATTCACCGAAAGGCTTGGCCGGCCCTGGCTCAACGCACTGCGAACCCCCGCCTCGGCCGCCTCCACCCTGAACCGCGCGGCCATTATGTCGGGCCGCAGCCGCTCGGCCTCGGCAATCAGCGCGTCCGCTCCGTCCTTCAGCCGCTCCCCGGTGCTTATCGGCGGTGTCGGCGCCAGGTTCAGCTTGGCGGTCGGCGGCAGCCCCGCAAACACCGCCAGCTGGGCGGCCGCCGTCTCCACATTCACCCGGGTCTGGATAAGCGTCAGCTGCGCCTGCGCCAGTGCTGTTTCGGCCTGCAGCCGGTCGGCAGCGGTCGCCACGCCGGCGCTCTGCCGCCCGGCCGCCAGATCGCGCGATTCCTGCGCAAACCGCAGCTGCGCCACATTGGCTTCCTCCACCGCGCGGTTGCCCGCCAGCGTGTTCCACGCCGTCACCAGGTTCAGCAGCAGCGTCTGCCCGGTATCGGCATAGGTCGCCAGCGCCGCCTGCGTCTGCGCATCGGCACTGGCAATCCCGGCGCTGCGCCCGCCCCCATCAAAAATCAGATAGCTCACCGCCAGCCGCGCGGTCGAAGTGGTGTTGGTAAGCGTCGAGCTGCCCGCCACCAGCTGGCCATTCGAATCGACAAAGCCGGTGTTCTGAAAACTGTCGGAGCGGCTATAGGTCGGGCCAATCTGGGCATTCAGGCTCGGCAGCAGCGCCGCCCTTGCGGCCCCCGCCTGCGCCGCCGCCACCCTTGCCGCCGCCCATGCCACCGCCGTCTGCGGGTTGCGGCACAGCGTAATGTCGGCAAGGTCGGCCAAGCTCAGCGGCCGGTCGGGCAGCGCCCCGCAAGCCTCGCCGCTGGCCCGCGCCGCCGGCATCAGCCCGCGCGGGTCCGCCCGGCTGGTCACCGGCTGCGCTGCTACAGCCGATGCGCCCACCAGCCAGCCCAGCACCAGAAACAATCTAGAAATGCACATCATGCCGGGCCAGACTTAACGACTTACCGGGGCCAGAGCGAGCCTCATCGCCGGCGTGCGACTTTCGCCCCGCCGCTTGCGACTTCAGGCGCAATCGGCTTCAAGTCTGCCATGAACCGCGCCGACGCCAATCTCCTCCTGTTCGGCGCCACCGGCGATCTCTCGCGCCGCATGCTGCTCCCCTCGCTGTTCGCGCTCGATACCGAAGGCCTGCTGCCGCCGGCGCTGTCCATCGTCGCCACCGCCCGCTCGGCCATGGACGATGCCGCCTTCCGCACCCTCGCCGCCGCCGCCCTGCCAGATGATGCCGATCCCGCCGCCGCCGCGCGCTTCCTCGCCCGGCTGCGCTATGTGCCGCTCGATGCTACCAACTGCGCCGGCTTTTCAGCCCTGGCCGATGCGCTGCCCAACCGCGCCAACCTCGCCATCTTCCTCTCCACAGCCCCCGCGCTGTTCGAGCCTACCATCGCCGGTCTCGCCGCCGCCGGCCTCGCCGGGCCGGGCGCACGGCTGGCGCTGGAAAAGCCCCTGGGCGATTCGCTCGCCGCCAGCCGCGCCATCAACGATGCCGTCGCCGTCGCCTATCCGGAAGACCGCACCTTCCGCATCGATCATTATCTGGGCAAGGAAACGGTGCAGAACCTCCTTGGCTTCCGCTTCGCCAACACGCTGTTCGAGCCGCTCTGGAACGCCGCCCATATCGATCATGTGCAGATCAGCATCGGCGAAGCCGTGGGGCTGGAAGGCCGCGGCGAATATTACGACGGCATGGGCGCGCTGCGCGACATGGTGCAAAACCACATGCTGCAACTGCTCGCGCTCATCGCCATGGAGCCACCAGCCCGGCTCGATCCCACCTCGGTGCGCGATGAGAAGGTAAAGGTGCTGCGCTCGCTCCGCCCCATCGATGCCGCCAGCGTCGCCACCCACAGCGTGCGCGGCCAATATGGCCCCGGCGCCATCGGCGGCACCGCCATGCCGGGCTATGAAACCGATCTCGGCCACACGTCCGATACCGAGACGTTCGTGGCGCTGAAGGCCCATGTCGATAACTGGCGCTGGGCCGGCGTGCCCTTTTACCTGCGCACCGGCAAACGCTGCCCGGAGCGGGTGTCGGAGATCATCATCCGCTTCAAGGCGCCGCCCCACTCCATGTTCGGCACCGCCACACTCGCCCCCAACACACTGGTCATCGGCCTGCAGCCGGAGGAGAACATCCGGCTCTCGATCATGGCCAAGGCGCCGGGGCTGGACCGTGACGGGCTGAAGCTGCGCAGCGTGCCGCTCGATATCGGCCTCGCCAATGCGTTTGCGGAAAGCCGCCGCCGTATCGCCTATGAACGCCTGTTGCTCGATCTCATCGAAGGCCAGCAAACCCTGTTCGTGCGCCGCGACGAGGTGGAAGCCGGCTGGAGCTGGATCGACGGTATCCGCGCCGGCTGGGCCGCCACCGCCATGCCCGTGCGCCCCTATCCCGCCGGCACCTGGGGGCCAAGTGCCGCCATCGCCCTCACCGAACGCGACGGCGTGAGCTGGCATGACTGAGCTGGTCGTCGCCGATATCGGCGGCACCCACGCGCGCTTCGCCCTCGCCCGGCCCGGCCCGAACGGTGCGTCGCTGGGGCCAGTCACCACCGTCCGCACTGCCGATCACGCCAGCCTCGAATCAGCCTTCGCCGGCTTCGCCGCCGCCAACGCGCCGCTGCCGCCCCGCGCCGTGTTCGCCGTCGCCTGCCCCACGGAAGGCGAGATACTGTCCTTCACCAACAACCCCTGGGTCATCCGCCCGGCCCAGCTGCCAGCCGCACTCGGGCTAAGCAGTGTCCGCCTCATCAACGATTTCGAAGCCGTGGCCCATGCCGTCAGCCGCGCCCAGCCCAGCCAGCTGGCCCCGGTCTGCGGCCCCCAACCAACGCTCCCCACAGCCGGCATCACCAGCATCATCGGCCCCGGCACCGGGCTCGGCGTCGCCATGCTCGTCGCCACCCCAGCCGGGCAAATCGTGGTGCCCACCGAAGCCGGCCATATCGGCTTCGCCCCCGCCGATCCGCTCGAAGATCTCCTCCTCACCGCCATGCGCCGCCGCCTAGCCGGCCGCGTATCGGCAGAACGCCTCGTCTCCGGCCCCGGCCTCGCCGCCATCCACCTCGCCATGGGCGGCGCGCCCGCAACAGACGAAAAATCCCTCTGGGCCGAAGTCCTAGCCGCCCAAACGCCCGAAAACACCGCCACACTCGACCGCTATCTGGCGCTGCTGGGCAGCTACACCGGCGATATCGCACTCGCCCAAGGCGCCACCGCCGTCGTCATCGCCGGCGGCCTCGGCACCCGCCTCGGCACGCACCTGTCCCGCCCAGCCTTCCAAACCCGCTTCACCGCCAAAGGCCGCTTCACCAGCCGCATGGAAACCATCCCCGTCATGCGCCTGCTCATCAAAGAACCCGGCCTCTTCGGCGCCGCCGTCGCGGCCGGAGTGCAGTAAGCGGGCCTCCGGCGGTCAGAAATGCCTCCGGCGGCTGAGTTAGAGCCTCCGGCGGCTGGGGCCGCAGGCCCCAGACCCCAAAATATAATTCTGGTGAAAACCGGCCGGGCCGGTGATGCGAAACCAATAAAATGGGGTCTGGGGCCTGCGGCCCCAGCCGCCGGAGGCACTCTTTAGTCCGAAGCCTCAATCCGTAAGCTCGTTCCAGGCATCTTTCAGCTTGTCGAAAAACCCGGATTGGCGCGGGGTGTTCTGGCCGCCGTTTTCGGTTTCGATGGTCTGGAATTCTTCCAGCAGTTCGCGTTGGCGTTTCGAGAGCTTCACGGGTGTTTCCACCTCTATTTGCACCACAAGGTCGCCGAAGCCGCCGCCGGCCATGCCGCCGTTCAGGGCTGGCATGCCGCGTCCGCGCACGCGGAATTGTTTGCCGCCCTGGGTGCCGTGCGGCACTTTCACTGTCGCCACTTCGCGGTCGAGGCCCGGCACCTCTATTTCGCCGCCAAGGGCTGCGGTGGTGATGGAGACCGGGGCGAGGGCGAACAAATTGGTGCCTTCGCGCTTGAAGATGGCGTGCGGCTTCAGGTGGACGAAGATGTAGAGGTCGCCGGGTGGCCCGCCGCGCCCGCCGGCTTCGCCTTCGGAGGCGACGCGGATGCGGGTGCCTTCATCCACGCCGCGCGGAATGTTCACGTTGATGGTGCGGCGCTTGTCCACCCGCCCGGCGCCGTTGCAGGTCTCGCAGGGGTCGGCAATCACCTGTCCCTGGCCGTGGCAGGCCGGGCAGGCGCGTTCCACCATGAACAGCCCTTGGCGCATGCCCACCCGGCCCTGTCCGCCGCAGGTGGTGCAGGCGCGGGCAGAGGTGCCGGGTTTGGCGCCGGAGCCGGCGCAGGGCTCGCAGTTGATCGCGGATTCGATGTCGAGGGTGGCCGCCTTGCCCAGAAATGCGTCCTCGAGGCTCAGCTCAAGGTCGTAGCGCAGGTCGTTGCCGCGCGCCGGGCCGCCGCGTGAGCGCCCGCGCCCGCCGCCCATGAACTCGCCGAAAATATTCTCGAATATGTCGGTAAACCCACCGAAATCCTGCGCGCCGCCACCGCCGCCCTGCTGGAAGGCAGCATGGCCAAAGCGGTCATAGGCCGCGCGCTTCTGCGGGTCCTTCAGGCATTCCCAGGCTTCGCATATCGCCTTGAAGCGGTTCTCTGCGTCGGCGTCGCCGGGGTTGCGGTCCGGGTGCCAGCGCATTGCAAGGCGCCGGTATGATGCCTTCAGTGCGCCATCATCGGCGGTGCGCTCGCACTCCAGCAGCTCGTAATAATCAATTGTGGCCATCAAAACTCCCACACGCAGGCCGGGGCGCCAGCTACTGCCAGCGCCCCGGTTGTCGACTGCTTACTTCTTGTCGCTGTCGGCGTCGGTATCAACGTCGGAGAATTCCGCATCGACCACATTGTCGTCCTTGGGCGCTTCACCCGCCGGTCCCGCGCCGGGGCTCGCGGCCGCCTGCTCGGCCTTGTACACTGCCTCGCCCAGCTTCATCGCCGCCATGGAGAGCACCGATGTCTTGCCGTTGATCACTTCGGCATCGCCGCTGTCGAGCACCGCCTTCACCTCGGCCACTGCGGCCACGATCTCGGCCTTCACATCGGCCTCCAGCTTGTCGCCGTGCTCGGCCAGCTGGCGCTCGGTGGTGTGCATCAGGCTGTCGGCCTGGTTGCGCGCTTCCGCCACCGCCCGGCGCTTCTTGTCCTCTTCCGCAAAGCGCTCGGCATCCTTCACCATACCCTCGATATCGTCCTTGGAAAGGCCGCCCGATGGCTGGATCTTGATCGCCTGTTCCTTGCCGGTGCCCTTGTCCTTGGCATTCACCGAAACAAGGCCGTTGGCATCGATATCGAACGTCACCTCGATCTGCGGAATCCCGCGCGGCGAGGATGGGATACCCACCAGGTCGAACTGGCCCAGCATCTTGTTGTCGGCCGCCATCTCGCGCTCCCCCTGGAACACCCGGATGGTCACGGCAGACTGGTTGTCGTCGGCGGTCGAATAGGTCTGGCTCTTCTTGGTGGGGATGGTCGTGTTGCGGTCGATCATGCGGGTAAACACCCCGCCCAGCGTCTCGATCCCCAGCGAAAGCGGGGTCACATCAAGCAGCAGCACATCCTTCACATCGCCCTGCAAAACGCCGGCCTGAATGGCAGCGCCCATGGCCACCACTTCATCGGGGTTCACGGATGTGTTGGGCTCCTTGCCAAACAGCTCTTTCACAAACTGCCGCACGCGCGGCATCCGCGTCATGCCGCCCACCAGAATCACCTCGTCAAGGTCGCCCGGCTTCACGCCCGCTTCGCTCATCGCATCAAGGCAAGGCTTGCGGGTGCGCTCGATCAGGTCGATCACCAGCTTCTCAAGGTCGGCACGGTTGATCGATTTCACCAGATGCTTCGGCCCCGTCGCATCGGCGGTAATGAAGGGCAGGTTCACTTCGGTGGCAGCGCTTGAGGAAAGCTCGATCTTGGCCTTTTCCGCCGCTTCCTTCAGCCGCTGCAGCGCCAGCTTGTCCTTGGTCAGGTCAATGCCTTCCGCCTTTTTGAAGTCGCCCGCCAGAAACTCGACCATCTTGGCGTCAAAATCCTCACCACCCAGAAACGTGTCGCCGCTGGTGGATTTCACCTCGAAAACACCGTCCCCAAGCTCCAGCACCGACACATCGAAGGTGCCGCCGCCAAGGTCATACACCGCAACCGTCTTGGCGTCGTTGCGCCGGTCCAGGCCATAGGCGAGTGCAGCTGCTGTGGGTTCGTTGATGATGCGGAGCACTTCGAGGCCCGCAATCTTGCCGGCATCCTTGGTGGCCTGGCGCTGGGCATCGTTGAAATAGGCCGGCACGGTAATCACCGCCTGCGTCACCGTCTCGCCCAGATAGGCCTCGGCGGTTTCCTTCATCTTCTGGAGAATGAAGGCAGAAATCTGCGACGGGCTGTAATCCTCGCCCTTGGCATTCACCCAGGCATCGCCGTTGGGGCCTTTGCTTATGGTGTAGGGCACGAGCCCTGCGTCCTTCTTGGTCAGCGGGTCGTCAAAGCGGCGGCCGATCAGGCGCTTCACTGCAAAAATCGTGTTTTCCGGGTTGGTAACCGCCTGGCGCTTGGCCGGCTGGCCCACCAGCCGCTCGCCGTCCTTGGTAAAGGCCACCTGGCTCGGCGTAGTGCGCGCGCCCTCGGCATTTTCCACCACTTTCGGCGCGCTGCCTTCCATCACAGCCACGCAGCTGTTGGTGGTGCCCAGATCGATTCCGATAACTTTTGCCATTTTCTATCCTCATTGTTCCGGCCCGTTTGCGTGGCCCCTCACAGGCAGCCACACCCTCGTCCGATGCTCGCATTGGGGTGCACGGCGGATATAGGGAGGCCGCATAACCGCTTCAAGAAGCCGCGCACACACCGGCTCACCGGCAATGACACCGCCCGGCTTTCCCCCTATGCACCACCTCCCCCCAGTTTTCTGCGAGAGCCTGTACATGCGCGTATCCCCCCTCGTCGCCGCCCTTCTCCTCGCCGCCCCCCTGCAAGCCGCCCCGGCGGCCGATGGCATCACCGGCACATGGGTGCGCGCCAACCCGGCGCCGGGCCGCCCCTGGGCCGGCTATTTCAGCTTCCGGAACGGCCGCACGGCCGATAGGCTGGTCGCCGCCGAAACGCCGGGCGCCCGCATCGAAATGCACAGCATGACCATGGCCGAAGGCGTCATGCAGATGCGCAAGCTGGATGGTCTCGACATAGCCCCCGGCGCCGAGGTCAGCTTCGCCCCCGGCGGCAACCACCTCATGCTCTTCGATGTAAAGGGCGCCCCCAAATCGCTCCCCATCACGCTGGTGTTCGCCTCGGGCGCCCGCATCGCCGCACTCGCCGAAGTCCGCAGCGCCGCCGCCGGGCCACCGCCAAAACCCTGAGCCGATATGGAAAACACCCGGCCCCTCACCGCGCCCGAACGCAGCCTCGCCGCAACCATGTTCGGCGCAGCGCTCGATCCCGGCCCGGTAACCATCCGCCACGCCAAATTCTGGATGTTCCAACCCTGGTGGATCACCATGGCGCCCGATGGCCATATCTGGTGCCACCCCGAAGGCCGCAGCTGGTCCCCCTGCTACGCGCAGGAGGGCCTAGGCCTGCAAGCCCATTTCCTGCACGAACTCACCCATGTCTGGCAGCACCAGCAGGGCATCAACCTCATCCTCCGTCGCCCGCCCTTCGCCCGCTACCGCTACACGCTGGCGCCCGGCAAACCCTTCACCGCCTATGGGCTTGAGCAACAGGCCTGCATCGTCGCCGATGCCCATCTCGCCCGCCAAGGCAGGCCCGCCCCGGCCACGCCCGCCGCCTATGCCGCCCTGCTGCCGTTCGGCTGATCCACAAGCGCCAGCAGCGCCTCGATCGCCGCCAGCGCCGCCGGCTCGGCCAGCGTCGGCGCATGGCCCACACCCGGCACCACCACCTGCCGCATCCCCGCCACCCGCCGCCCCATCTCGGCCTGGGTGGCGGCCGAAAGCAAATCCGAATACTCCGCCCTCAGGCTCAGCACCGGCATCCCGTCCAGCGCCTCGAACGCCCGCCACAAATCGCTCCCCGCATCCCGGTTCGGCAGCCGGAAAGGCTCGGCAATCCGCGGGTCATAATCAAAGATTATCCGCCCTGATGGAGAAAGCCGGCACAGCCGCCGCGCAAAGCCCAGCCAGTCCGCCAGCCCCCAGCCGGGGTGCTGCGCTCCGTTGGCAGCCGCCAGGTCGCGCGCCGCATGCACCCATGTCGGCCAGTTCGCCGCCCGCCCCACATTGGCGCGCAGCCGCGCCAGCCCCACCGGCTCCATCTCCGGGCCAATGTCGTTCAGCACCGCGCCCGCCATCATCGCCCGGTATCCGGTGCT
>JBBQIP010000101.1:0-9300 GCA_038325045.1 Sphingomonadales bacterium | reverse complement strand
GGGCAAACAGCAGCGCCAGCGGCACCGGGCGCTCGCGGGCCAGATCGGCCGAGAGCCGCGCTGCCATCCATGCCAGCGCACGGCGGGCATCGGGCGCCAGAGCGCCTATCCGCTTGCCCGCCGCCAGTCGTTCGCGCGCTGCCTGGGTGGGCGGATCGTCCCCCTCCAGCACCGCCATTGCCCGCGTCCGGTCCCCGGCCTGGGCCAGCGCATCCGCCTCCCCCTGCCGCAGGAAGCTTATCCCGACAGGCGCGCTCGCCCGCAGCGACTGATAGGCCTCGGCCGCTTCGGGCCAGCGTTTGGCAGCCGAAAGCATATGGGCGCGCTGCTCCGCCACATAGGAGCGGGCAAAGCCGCTGAACCGGGCCGGATCGAGCTTCGCCAGCGCTGCATCGGTGCGGCCCCGGCTGAACAGCAACCAGCCCTGGAGGATCGGCGTGACGAGAGTGCCATAGCCGGCATCGGCAAAGCCCTTGCTGGTAGCTTCGGCCGCCGACCAGTCCTTGCGGAGCACGGCATCGACCATCTGGATCACCGCAACATTGCCATCGGCTTTCCCGGCGGCTGCCAGTTGCCGGGCGAGCGCAACCGATTTCTTCTGGTCGCCCGCCGCCACCGCCAGCTCGAAAGCGCGGCTCATCAACGCCGGGTTGCCGGGGTCCTGCGCATTGGCGGACTGGAAGAAGACGGCAGCATCATCAAGCGCATCACCGGCATAGGCAGCCCGGCCCAGCACATAGCCGTGCAGCGAGGAGGCCGGCGCAAACGACTCGGTGATGCGTGCGGCGGCTGGCGAAAACGCCAGGGTGCACAACAAAAGGGGCAGAAGGGCTCGCATGGGCGCTATTGTTCCTTGGCGGCATTGTTCAATGGCTGCCGGGCAATGTCGAGGCCGCAGAGCCGAATTGGCTACATATTGGGGTAATTGGGGCCGCCACCACCTTCGGGCACCACCCAGTTGATGTTCTGGCTGGGGTCCTTGATATCGCAGGTTTTGCAGTGCACGCAGTTTTGCGCGTTGATCTGGAAGCGCGGTTCCCCGGTTTCCTGCCCCACCACCTCATACACACCTGCCGGGCAATAGCGTTGCGCCGGCTCGTCATAGAGCGGCAGGTTGATGGTGATCGGAATTTCCGGATCTTTGAGCACAAGGTGGACCGGCTGGTCTTCCTCATGGTTGGTATTTGACACGAACACGCTCGAAAGCTTGTCGAAGCTTATCACCCCATCGGGCTTTGGATAGGCGATCGGCTCCGAAGCGGTCTTTTTCCGGAGCGACTGATAGTCCGGGTGGTTCTTGAGCGTGAACGGCATGCTCAGCCCCAGATATTCCAGCCACATGGTAATGCCCGCGAGCCCGGTACCAACCACATTGCCGTATTTTTCCACCAGCGGCAGCGTGTTCCTCACCATCTTCAGCTCATCATGCACCCAGCTGGCCTTGTAGGCGGCCTGATAGCCGGCCAGCTCGTCGCTGGTGCGCTGGCTGGCAATGGCGTCCACCGCGGCATCGGCGGCCATCATGCCGCTTTTCATCGCGGTGTGGCTGCCCTTGATGCGCGGCACATTCAAGAAGCCGGCCGCGCAGCCGATGAGCGCGCCGCCGGGGAAGGCCAGCTTGGGCACCGATTGCCAGCCGCCATCGCTGATTGCCCGCGCGCCGTAGGATACCCGGCGCCCGCCTTCGAGAACGGCCTTGATCGCCGGGTGGGTTTTCCAGCGCTGGAATTCATCGAAGGGAGAAAGATAGTTGTTGGCATAGTTGAGCCAGACCGAGAAGCCGAGCGCATCCTGGCCATTGGCCTGATGGTACAGAAAGCCGCCACCATTGGCTTCGTCCAGCGGCCAGCCCTGGGTGTGAACCACCTTACCCGGCACATGCTTTTCAGGCGCGATGTCCCAAAGCTCCTTCAGCCCGATGCCATAGATTTGCGGGTCGCTGTCCGCATCCAGGGCAAACTGGCGGATCAGCTGCTTGGAAAGGTGCCCGCGCACGCCTTCGGCAAAGAAGGTATATTTGGCATGGAGCTCCAGCCCCGGCTGGTAGCTGGGCTTGTGGGTGCCATCGCGCGCCACGCCCATGTCGCCGGTCGCCACGCCCTTCACCGAGCCATCTTCGTTGAACAGCACTTCAGCCGCTGCAAAGCCGGGGAAAATCTCCACCCCCAGCGCCTCTGCCTGCCCCGCCAGCCAGCGGCAGAGATTGCCAAGGCTCACCGTATAGCAGCCCTTGTTGTTCATGAACGTAGGCATCAGCCAGTGTGGGAATTCATGCGCCTTTTCTTGCGTCAGTATCCAGTGATGGTTCTCGGTCACCGGAACGGTCATCGGGCTGTCCATGGTCCGCCATTCCGGCAGCAGCTCATCGAGCGCTCGCGGATCGACCACCGCGCCCGACAGGATATGGGCGCCGATCTCCGAGCCCTTTTCCAATATGCAGACCGAAAGCTCCAAGCCCTTGGCAGCCGCTGCCTGCTTGGCCCGGATAGCAGCCGACAGGCCCGCCGGCCCGCCGCCGACGATCACCAGATCATAGGGCATTGATTCGCGTTGGCTCATCCGGTCGGCCTTTCCGTTTTCCTGTTCTGCGGCCGGCTCCCCGCGCCAGTGGAGCGCTCTGCCGCAGCTTTCACTTGTTCCGCCAGATACGGAAGGCGCAACCGCTTGACCAGAGGCACCAGCGCCGCAGAAACTCCGGCGCAATGCCTTTCATGCCCCCATCCAGCACGAACCAGGCGGCTTTGCTGCCCGCTTCCACCGCTCGCGCGGCGCTGGCGTGGCTGGTGGAAGCAGGGGTGGATTGTGCGGTCGATCCGGCGCCGCGAAGCTGGCTGCAGGCTCCGGCCCGCGCACCAGCCAGGCCGGCAGTGGCCACGCCGGCACCACCGGCGGTTCAGCCAGGGCCTTCGCTCGCCGGTATAAGCAGCCTTTCAGCGCTCGATGCAGCGGTCGCCAGCTTTGCCCATCCGCTCAATCCCGGGGAAGATGCACTGCCACGGCTGGTGCATGGCCCGGTCGGCGCGCCCTTGCTGGTGCTGGCTGAAACGCCGCTTGCGCCGGGCAGCGATGCGGAGCGGCTGCTGCACGCCATGCTGGCTGCCATCGGGCTTGGCCCGGCCGCTGCCAGCTTTGGCCATCTGGTGCCATGGTCCGTGCCCGGCGGGCGGGCGCCGCGTGATCCCGAGGTGGCGGCGTTCCGCCCGTTCCTGCTCCATGGGCTGGCGCTGGCCAGGCCGGCACTGGTGCTGGCGATGGGCAAGCGCCCGGCGCAGCTTGCTGCGGCCGAGGAACCGCTTCGCGGGCGGTGGCTGTCACTTTGCGAAATCCCGGCGGTTGCCACTTTCGCACCGGCCATGCTGCTCAGCCAGCCACGGTTGAAAGCGCAAGCCTGGGCCGATCTGCAGCTGCTGGGTGAAAGGCTTTCCCTATGATGCGCCTTTCGCTCGTTCTGCCGCTGCTGCTGGCTTCCGCCGCCTTTGCTCAAGCTCCAGCACCGCTCGAACAGACCCAGCTTGAGGGCGATGCCGGCGACAGTCTGCTGACCGTAACGGCTGATCGTGAGGGTATTACCAAGCGCCAGCGCGCGGTGCCGCCACAATTGAGCACAGTTGCGCGGGCGAATTGGCGGCAGGTGTTCCGCGATCTTGAAAGCGGGCGCACCCGGCAGGCCGCAGCTTCGATCGAGGCGCTTCCGGCCAGCTTGCTGACCGAAACCGCCCGCGCCGAACTGTTCACCCGGCGAGGCATTGGCAAGCGCAGCCGCGATGGGCTGGTCGATTGGCTGACTGCAAACCGCGACCTGCCCCAGGCTGAACGGATTGCCCGGCTGGTGGCGCGGATGCCGGGGCGGGATGCGAACCCGCTTCCGGTGCTGCCGGGTGCACGGCCGCTGCGTTTTGTCCGCTTCAACCCGCCGCTCTCCCCACCATCTGAAACCGGGCGGGCCGATGCGGCGGCAGCGGCGGCGCTGAAGCCGCTGCTGGCCGCAGACCGGAACGCCGAGGCGGAAAGCCTGTGGCGCGAGGCGCAGGCCGGGCTTGAGCCGGGCGCCCGCAGCGAATGGGCGGAGCGCATCGGCTGGAGCTATTATGGCCAGAACGATAATCCAGCCGCTGCCCGAATGGGGCAAGAGGCAGCGCGCGGCATGGGTGCCTGGGCAGCGCTGGGCAGCTGGACCGCCGGGCTGGCTGCATGGCGGATAGAAGATTACGCTGCGGCAGCGGAAGCGTTTGACCACATCGCCTCGCGGCTTGCCGGCACCGAACGGATGGACGACCTTGGTGCGGCCGCCGCCTATTGGGCCAGCCGGGCGCATCTTGCTGCCGGCCACCCCGATCTGGTGGCGCCGCGCCTCGAAACAGCGGCAAGGGTGACGAACAGCCTCTATGGCATGCTGGCCCGCCGGGCATTGGGGCTGGCCCCGGCGCAGGATTGGACCGAACCTGATTTCATAACGGCCGACTGGAACCATCTGAAAGATTTCAAGGGAGCTCGCCGAGCAGCAGCGTTGGTCGAGATCGGGCAACTGGGGCTGGCCGACCGCGAGCTGCGCCATCTGGCCGAGACTGTGCCGCAGGCCAATTACCCGGCCTTGCTGCGGCTTGCGGCCCGGCTCAGCCTGCCGGCAACCCAATATTCGCTTGCAGTGCGGCCGCCCGTCGGCATCGAGCCGCCGCTTTCCGCGCGCTTTCCGGCGCCGGACTGGGTGCCGGCACGCGGCTGGCGGGTGGACCGTGGGCTGGTGTTCGCCCACGCCCTGCAGGAATCCAACTTCGTGACCACTGCCAGCTCGGGCGCCGGCGCCAAGGGGGTGATGCAGCTGATGCCCGGCACCGCGCGCGAAGTGCAGGCCGGCATCAACCTGGCCGCCGCTGCATCCGGCGGCATCACGGTTGACGGCAGCCTTGCCGATCCGGCCTTCAACATCGAGATGGGCCAGACCTATCTGGAGGCACTGCGCGATTCCAGCTACACCGACGGGCTGCTGCCCAAGACCATCGCTGCCTATAATGCCGGGCCGGGCAGCGTGCAGCGGTGGAATACCAGCCTTGATGATCGCGGCGACCCGCTGTTGTTCATTGCCTCGATCCCGTTTCGCGAGACCCGCCATTATGTGGAGGTGGTGCTGCGCAACTACTGGATGTACCAGCTGCGCGATGGCACCAGCCCGCCGAGCCTTGCCGCCATGGTGGCCGGGCTCTGGCCGCGGTTTCCCGGCATGCCGGGCGCGGCCGGCGTGAAGCGCATGCCGCTGCCGATCCGCACGCTACCCAGTGAGCCGGAGCGTGATGAGCCGGAGGTTCGCAGCGTCGACACCGGCAGCTGATTGCGGCAGGGTTGGACCATGCCGATTGATACCAGCCTGCCCTTTCACCCCGTACGGATAGCGGTATTGACCGTATCGGACAGCCGCAGCGCGGCCGATGACCGTTCGGGCGATCTGCTGGTCGAGCGGCTGACTGGCGCGGGGCATCTGCTCGCTGCCCGCACGATCGAGCGGGACGAGGCGGCGATCATAGCCGGGCGGCTGCGGCTGTGGAGCGTGGACCCGGCAATCGATGTCATCATCACCACCGGCGGCACCGGCGTGACCGGGCGGGACGTGACCCCGGAGGCGCTGGACGAGGTTATAGACAAGCCGATCCCGGGCTTTGGCGAGCTTTTCCGCTGGCTCAGCTTCCAGACGATCGGCACTTCCACCATCCAGTCGCGGGCCTGTGCCGGCGTGGCTGCGGGCACCTATATCTTCTGCCTGCCCGGCAGCCCGGGTGCTGTGAAAGACGGATGGGACGGGATTTTGAAGGACCAGCTGGACAGCAGGCACCGCCCCTGCAATTTCGTGGACCTGCTGCCACGGCTTTCGGAGCGCTGAGCGGGCGCTTACTGCTGCGTGTTATTGCGGGATTTCCAGCGTCTCCATACGCGGCGGCTTGTTGGCCCAGCCGCCGTTGCGGCCCAGCGCCTCACCTTCGGCAAACAGCGCGGCCAGTGCTTCGGGCTGGAACTCTATCGGGTTCGGCTCAGGCACATCGTCAGGTACATAGGCAAGGTTGAATTTCGCCCGGCCGTGGCGGCTCATCACATATGCCCTCTGCACAGAGCGGTAGGAGATGGTCCGCAGCATCTCGGAAATCGAACGCCCCAAGATGCTGGCGCTGTTGGTGCCTGAAAGTTCCTTGCTGCCGGCAAAGCTCAGATGCCCGTTGACGATCACCCAGACATTCTCATCCGACCCCCTGGGATCGATCATGTAGCTGCTGAGCAGCACCGCATCCTTGAGCCCGCCATCGACATGCATGGCCGGCGGCCCATCGGACTGTTTGATGTAAACCGGCGAAAACACCCCCGGAATTGCCGCTGATGCCGCCAGCACATCCCGGTACAGCTGCACCCTCTGCGCCGAGCGGGCGCTGGCGATGCGGCCCATGTCCCACACCGTTATCGCCCCATTGTCGAGGTTGGTGCTGGCCACAAACAGCCGGCGGCCCTTGCGGTGCTCCGCCGCCACTTCATCGAGAAATGCTTCATTCACTATGTTGGCGATTATCGCTTCCAGCGGCCCCCGGTCATAGGCAGAGGCATTTTTGGCAAAGCCAATGATCCCCCGCCGACGATAGACTTGGTCGTTGGTGAGGCTGGTATAGGCAGTCTTGAGCAGCTCGTCTTTCGAGGGGCCCAGAAACGCCAGTGTCGCCATCAGGGCGCCAGTGGAAATGCCGGTCACCACATCGAATTGCGGCCGCTTTCCAGAGGCTGTCCAGCCGCTCAGCACGCCAGCACCAAAGGCGCCCACCGATCCGCCGCCCGAAAGCAGCAGAACATCGTTGCGCTTGCCCACCTGCCGCACCGGCGGCGGGTCATCCAGCGGCTGCCCGTTTTCATCGGCCGCTTTCACGATTACCGATCGCGCCAGCGCAAAGTCGGTGAACACCGGCTGGTCCGGCCGGGTTGCGCAGCCGGCGAGCAGCAGCCCGCAAAGCAGCAGGATGCGGCTCATATGGTCGGCAGCTTATAATCCCGGTAACGGTCCCGAAGCTCGGTTTTCAACAGCTTGCCAGTGGCGGTGTGGGGCAGATCTTCCACCACCAGCACATCATCGGGCATCCACCATTTGGCGATGCGCCCATCCAGATAGGCCAGCACACTATCCTTGGTGACCGTCGCCCCTTCCTTGGCCCGGACCAGCAGCAGCGGTCGCTCATCCCATTTGGGGTGGTGTATGCCGATGACCGCAGCCTCGGCCACGCCGGGTGCGCCCATGGCGGTATTTTCCAGATCGATGGACGAAATCCACTCGCCGCCGGATTTGATCACATCTTTGGAGCGATCGACTATCTGCATATAGCCAAGCTGGTCCAGCGTCGCGACATCGCCGGTATCGAACCAGCCTTCGGCATCGAGCACATTGCCGCCATCGCCCTTGAAATAGCTGCCAACGGTCCAGGGGCCACGCACCATCAGCCGGCCGAATGTCTCGCCGTCATGCGGCAGTTCAGCACCCGCATCATCGACAATCCGCATCTCCACCCCGAACAGGCCGCGCCCCTGCTTCACCCGCCAATCAAGCTGCTCCTCATAGCTTTTTGCGGCGATTTCGGGTGTCGGCGCGCCGATGGAACCGAGCGGCGACATTTCGGTCATCCCCCAGAGCTGGACCACGCGCACACCGTGCTGGCTGTCGAAAGTCTCGATCATCGAGCGCGGCACAGCCGAGCCGCCGATCGCGGTCTGGCGCAGCTTGCCAAGGCCGCCGCCATGCTTCTCCAGATGCTGCAGCATGCCGAGCCACACGGTGGGCACCGCCAGCGCCAGATCCACATCTTCCTCGATGATGAGCTTTTGCAGCGTTGCTGCATCGAAATACGGGCCGTTCAGCACCAGTTTCGCGCCAGCCACGGCGGCGGTGTAGGGAATCGACCAGGCATTGGCGTGAAACATCGGCGCGATGGGCAGCACCGCGCTCAAGGCGCCCAGCTGGAAACAGTCGGACATGTTCGCAGCCATGGCATGCAGCACATTTGATCGGTGCGAATATTGCACGCCCTTGGGGTTGCCGGTGGTGCCGCTGGTATAGCAGAGCCCGGCCGGCGCGTTTTCGGGCATTTCGGTCCAGGGCTCATCGGCGCTTTCGGTCGCCAGCAGCTCCTCATAGCAGAGCAGGTCGAGGCTGGAGCTTGCCGGCATATGGGCACGGTCGGTCAGCAGCACATAATGGGTGATGCTGGCCAGGCGCGGCGCCAGCTTTTCGACCAGCGGCACAAAGCTCAGGTCGAAAAACAGCACCCGGTCTTCGGCATGGTTGGCGATATACACGATCTGATCTTCGAACAGGCGCGGGTTGATGGTGTGCGCCACCCCGCCCATGCCCGAAATGCCGTACCAGCTTTCGACATGGCGGTAGGTGTTCCAGGCCAGTGTCGCCACCCTGTCTCCGGGCTGCATGCCCATCCGCCGGAGCGCTGCCGCCACCTGCATCGCCCGGGCGCGAATGGTGCGCCAGTTGCTGCGGTGCTTGGGGCCTTCGGTGGTCAGGCTCACCACTTCCCGGTCGCCGTGGAAGTTCGCGGCATGGTCGATCATCTTCGAGACCAGCAGCGGCCAATCCTGCATCGTACCCGTCATCATACCCTCCCCGCGCTTGGCTTCATCCTAGCGGCAGGGAATGGATTGACAAAGGGAACAAAGCGGGAATATGGAATAAGAACAAACAAGGAACTCGCCGATGAACATCCTTCTCGCCCTGCTGTGCCTCGCCGCCCTCCTGGGCACGCTGACCCTTATAGCCACCATGCTTGAGCAGCATTTGCCAGCGCTTCAACGGGCGCTGCGCGGCTTGCCCAAGTCCGGCTATCAAGGTGGCGGCATGCCGGCTTTGCTGCCCGTGCTCCGGGCATAGCTGCGCAGCGCAAACGGCACGCTTATGGCATAGGCTACCGATACCAGGCTCAGCGTCATCCAGGGAACCGAGAACAGGCTGCCGGCGAACAGACCGACACCCGCAAGCGCCGCCAGCCGCACGCCCGGCCGCAGCTTGACCGACCCCCAGCTATAGGTCGGCAGGCTGGAGGCCATTGCCAGCGACACCACCGAAACCACCACAGCCACCACGCCGGCGCGGACTGGGAGCGACTGGAGAAACGCCGGCTCCAGCCAGAAATCGAAGAACAGCGGCGACAGGCTCAACCCGGCAGCAATCGGTGCCGGGATGCCGGTCAGATAGCCGGCGCGCTTGTGCGGCTGCGGCGCATCATCGATCTGGGCATTGAACCGTGCCAGCCGCAGCGCGCAGGTTACCGCATG
>JBBQIP010000100.1:0-9391 GCA_038325045.1 Sphingomonadales bacterium | reverse complement strand
CCCCAGCCGCGCCAGCCCGCGCGCCGCCGGCGCCAGCAGCGCCAGATGCCCCAGCCCCAGCCCCATTTCCCAACAGGCAAGCAGCCGTGCCATACTCTAAAGCGCCTCCGGAAGCGGAAAGTACCAGACCAGCCCACTCTGGCGTAGCGGCATTTGTTCAGGCGCGCGCCGGGTCAGAGCAGCCCCAGCGCCCGCGCCATCCGCCGCGCCAGCAATCCTTCGGGGTCCTCGGGCAGCGCCGCCGCAATCCGCGCCTTCACCGCCGCCGCCGCCGCCCGCTCGGGCGCATCGGCCGCCACCAGCGCATCGAGCACCTCGCCAATCGCGGCGGCAGACAGCACCGCCGGACGGCGCCCCAGCCCGCCCGCCTCAATCTGGCGGGCATGTATCTCAGCCTCCAGCATATCGGGGAGCAGCAGCATCGGCACACCTGCCACCAGCGCATCCGCCGCCGCATTATGGCCCACCCGCGTCGCAAACACCGCGGCTTGCGCAAATACCCGGCCAATCTCGGCCGGCTCGGTTTCGGGCAATATGTTGCCCGGCAGCGCGCCTGGGGGCGGGGTCGCACTCACCCACAGCACCGGCCAGCCACGCGCCGCCAACGCCTCGATCAGCGGCGCCGCCGCCGGCCGGTGGAAGGGCAGATACACAAACACCTTCGGCCCGCTGGCATCGGGCCATTCCGGCATCTGGGTCGCTGCCAGCCCGCCCATCGGTCCATAATAGTCGCTGTCGGTGCGCGGCGCAAAAGGGTCAAGCTCCGGCCAGCTGCCCAGAAACGGCGTCGCAGTCGCCAGCAGGTCGTGCACATCCTCCAGCATCGGCGCCTTGAAGTGCCGGCAGACGGCGCGGATCAGCCGGTTCGGCAGCGCATCATTGGCGGCCCGCTCGGCCAGGGTCTGCTGGCGCCACGCCATCAGCGCCGGCATCGGCCGCTGCGCCGGCGGGCAGGAGAAGGGCGAGCCGAGCCGAGCCGCCGGCAGCCGCGCCACATGGGCGGCCAGCAGCGAGGCCGGCGCATGGTCGCCGTACACGGCATCGGGCTGCACAAGAGAGAATAGCGACAGCCACGCCTCCACCAGCGCGGTCAGTCCTTCCTCCTCCTGAAAGCCGCCATCGAAAATCACCTGCCCATAGCTCAGGGTCAGCCGAGCAGCGCGCCCGCGCACCCAGATCGGCGCCTGCACCGTGCCGGCAAAGGGCTGGCCGGGCATGGCAGCGGCGGTTACCACATCGCGCGCCGCCAGCCAGCTTTCATGCCCCAGCCGCGCCAGCCCGCGCGCCGCCGGCGCCAGCTTGGAAAGGTGCCCATGCCCCAGCCCTAACTCCCAACAGGCAAGCAGCCGCGCCACCCGGCTCAACCTTCCTGAAAGCGGAAGACCCGGAACTTGCTCGCCGAAACGCCGCAAGCCACGGATAATGCGCCATGAAAATGCCAGCAGGCAGCAGTAGTTCCTGGAGGAATAATCACAGGCTAATCATCGTTTCCCATGTAGATGGCGGCCCATGCCGCATCCGGGACCATATGGGAGGGTGCAGCGGGTGTCACGCCAGGCCGCTAAAGGCGGCTCGCAGGGCTTTTCACGGCTGGCGCTCCTGCAACAAGCGAGCGCCGATGCGTTAGTGGAATGCCAGTCTCAATATGGCGGATCCGCGATGCCTGAGCTTGACATTCTCTAAAATTATCGGGCAATTCAAAGGCGGGTTGGTGTAATTTTCCCTTGGATGGGCATCGCGTATCAACTGGTGGGACACGAAAGGGTTAAGACATGACCAGCGCTATGATCACGCCCGTTCTCAAGCGGCGCATCGTCCTCCTCTCGGCGCTGTCGTTCGCCTTGGCGCCTCAATATGCCTTCGCGCAGGCTCAGCCTGCCACTGTCAAGGTAGCGGCCTTCGCTGTCGATGCCAGCCCGCCCATCGGATACGATATGAGCTACTCGAAAGTGGTCAGCATCGAAGACCCGCTGTCGGCGCGAGGCCTGGTCATCCTGAGTGCGGAGGCGCCCGTCGTCCTGATGGCTGTCGATTGGATCGCGCTCGACGGGCTAACCCGGGACGCATGGCAAAAACGGCTTGCCCAAGCGGCAGGGACAACGCCGGATCGTGTATCTATCCATGTATTGCACCAGCACGAGGCGCCGGGTGGCCGGCTGGGGGTCAGCAGCGCGCTGGAGAAGCGCGGACTGGACACGCCAAGACCTGCAGGCGAACCGGATCCAAAGGTTTTCATCGAGCAGACCATCGCGAAATCGACTGAGGCGCTCAAGGCGTCACTCCTGCAAAGCAAGCCAGTCACGCACATCGGAACCTCGCAGGCGCTGGTCGAGCGGGTCGCCGCGAACCGCCGCCTCCTCGGGCCTGACGGCAAGGTAACGATGATGCTGCAATCGTCGTGGAATTATAATCCCCGAATCCACCAGGAGCAGTTGGTGACCGCGAGGCGCAACGGCTACCGGCTCAGCCCCGACTATCCGGACGAGGCGCGCAATGCGCCCGAGGGCGTAATCGATCCCTATGTGAAGATCCTCAGCTTCTGGAACGGCGACCAGCCCGTCGCGGCCCTGTCCTATTATGCCACCCATCCTCAACTTACGCTTGGCACAGGTGTGGTGAGGCCCGATTTCGTGGGGCTGGCGCGCACCCGCCGCGAAGCCGAGACAGGGGCATTCCACCTCCACTTCAACGGGGCGGGCGGCAACATCTCGCTCGGCAAATATAATGATGCCACCCCAGAGGCGCTCAAAGGCTTTACCGAAAGGATGACGGACGCGCTCACCCGCGCCTGGAATTCCACCAAGAAGCAGCCCATCGCTGCATCCGATGTGGAATGGCGGTCGACAACCGTCCGCCTGCCAACCAAATTCACCGAAACACCGGCCCAGCTTCGCAGCATTGCCGATGATACCAGCAAGACCCGGGAAGACCGCGAGGCGGCGGTCCGCAAACTCGTTCTGGCAGAGCGGGTGCAGGAGACCGGGATCGAGCTCCACGCGCTGCGGCTGGGGGATACATACTCCGTCTATATGCCTTCCGAGCTTTTCGTGGAGTATCAGCTTGCGGCACAGAAAATGCGCCCGCAAAACTTCGTGACCATGGCCGCTTACGGCGAGGCGATCTCCTACATCGGCACAGCCAAATCCTATTGGGAAGGCGGCTATGAACCGATTACCGCGTCCCAGCTCAACGAGAAGGCGGAGCCGATTCTCCTCGAGGGGATGAAAACCCTTCTTCGGTAGCGACTTGCGGCAGCCTCAGGGGGCAGCAGGCTCCAGATCGGCAGCGCCGCCCTGCCGGGCACGCCGGCTTATCGAGGCGCGGAACACGAATATGCCGACCACGAGCCAGACCGGTGCAATAAGATACTCCGGCGGCACATGGCCGGCGCGCAGGACCGGCGACAGCACGGCAACCACCGCCATCAGGATGCTGCCGCCAATCGCCACCACAAGCGCAGGCTTGCTGGCCCGGTAGCCCGATTCACCCGCCGGCTCACGCGCGCGAAGCACCGGAACGGCAAGGCAGCATACGACATATCCGACAACCAGACTGATCGTGATGGTATCGACCAGCGCGGTAATCGCACCCCTGCCCAGAAAAAGACCGACGATGTTGAAGGCGCCTATGCCGAGGAAGATCCGGTGCGTGGAGGGGCCGGAATTCCCGCCGCCAAGAAGGCTGCCGGGCAGGAAACCCGTCCGGGCAAGCGCAATCAGCGTCCGCGCGCTCATCATGAACACCCCGTTCCAGGTCTTGAGCAGCGACATGATGACAACCGTCAGGATCAACGGCACCACGATGTTGCTGTAGGGGAGCGTCTTTGCGCCCTCGATAAACGCCAGCGGCACCCCCGCCAGCCCGGTCCACGGCAGGATCGAACCCACCGCCAGAACGACCAGGCAGTAGAAAAAGGCCGCCGCCGCCACCGAGGCAACAAGGATGCGGCCAAAGGAACTCAGCGACATCTGCTTCGACCGCTCCTCGACCAGCTGGCTCACGGCCTGAAAACCGGTGAGGAAAAAGGCGCAGTTGGCGAACATCAGCGCCGCCCCCGACCACCAGCGGGTAGATGAATTGTCGGGGAACAGCGGGACGAGGTTGGCAGGGTCACCCCGAAAGATCATCGCCACCGCCACGCACACCGAACCCGCGAGAAACGAGTAGGTGAGAAGGCTCTGGAAGCGCGCCGAAGTCTGGGTGCCGCGAAAATTGACCAGCATCACCAGCAGCGATCCTGCGATGCCGACAATGATCTGCTTCACGGTCACATCGCTTCCAAACGCCTGGTACAGCGTCCTGTCGCCCAGCGCAGGAAACAGCCGCTCCACAAACCAGGCGACCGCAAGCCCCTCGAAGATCAGGATGCAGAGCCAGCAAAGCGCCACGAACCAGCCCACAAAGAAACCCGCGAGCGGCCCGAAAACATGCTTGGCAAAGGCGAACTCGCCACCGGTCAGCGGAATGCGCGCGGTCAGCTCGGCGTAGCAGGAGGCGATGCACGCGACTACGATACCGCCCAGCACGAAGCCCAGCACGGTGCCGCCGGGCCCGGACTCGCCCAGCCAGACACCAACCAGAACGCACCAGGCCGATCCGACAATCGAGCCGAAGCCGAAAGCGAAGATCTGGAACCTGCCGAGATTGGCCGAAAGCAGCGGCTTGCCCCCTTGCCGCGCCGACATCAGCGCTGGTTCCGCTTCGGCAACTGCGCGGCAGCGCAAGAAAAATGGATCGTCACTGCGTAACTCCTTGGCGGGCGAAAGAAGAACCGCCGGCCTCAGCCGGCGAAGTCGGCCCCATGCATCTCCGGAACCGGGTTCAGCAGGCGTCCATTGAGGAAGAATTCGACGATATTATCGATAGCCAGCCGCGCCATCGCGGCACGGGAATGGGTGGTGCCCGATCCCAGATGCGGCAGCACCACCACATTGGGCAGCGCAAGCAGCCGGTCCGGCACCGCCGGCTCCCCTTCAATCACATCGAGCCCCGCACCCAGCAGTTCCCCGCTCTCCAGCGCCGCGATCAAGGCCTCGGTATCGATCACGGAGCCGCGCCCCACATTCACGACCACGCCCTTGCCCAGCGCCCGCAGCACCTCCCCATCCACCATATGGTGCGTGTCCGCGCCGCCCGGCGCGGTTACCAGCAGGATGTCCGACCGCGCCGCCAATGCAAGGCAACTGTCGCAATAGGCAGCACTATCCCAGGCCACAGCCCGCCGGCTGTGATAGGCTATCTCAAGCCCGAACGCCGAAGCCCTGCGTGCGGCCGCGCGGCCGATGCCGCCATAGCCCAATATGCCCAGCGTGCGCCCGTGCAGGCTCGGGGTCAGTGGAAACTGCCGCCCCTCCGCCCATTCGCCGCTTCTCACAAAGCGGTCGGCGTCGCCGAGCTGCCGCACTGTCATCAATATCAGTCCGAGCGCGACATCGGCGACATCCTCCGACAATATGCCCGGCGTGTGCGATACGGCGATGCCGCGAGCGGCAACGCTCGCCATATCGATATCGTCATATCCGGCGCCATAGTTCGAAATCATCTTGAGGTTCGGCAACCGGCGGATCGTCTCCGCATCCACGCCGAGTTCGTTTACCAGAAGTATGCCGTCAACCGCTCCACAGTCGGCGGCAAGCGCTTCCTCAAGCTCCGGCCCGGTATCGCAGACGATGCATTCGAAATGCCCGCGCAGAACCGCGAGATGGGCCTCGGGCAAGCCCCCCAGCACGAGAATGGACGCAGCCGCCATTGCAACCCTCCCTGCAGTTCGCGGGGCTCCCGACATGGGGCCCTCGCAAGGGCGACCCCCTTTGCGGCGACCCCCTCTGCTTGCGGCGAAAAGCTAGGCCGCCGTTCGCATCCTGTCGAGCGGTATTTTTATCCTACTCATTGGGATTGCAGGCTACGCCGCCAGCCGGGGTCGTCCTCAAACAGTCTTGAGCGGCCGCAGATTCATGCCGCTGATCTCGATGGCCGCAATCCGCAGGCTTTCCGCCGCTTCCCGCGCCTGTTCGATGGAAAAGCGATTGGCGACACCGCTCAGGCTGATCGCCACCTGCCTGCCGCAGCCGGGCAGATAAAGGGCCACGCAGCGCCCTTCCTCTTCATTCTCCCGATCATCCATGGCGTAGCCGGCAACGCGCACCCGCTCCAGCTCCCGCAAATAGGCTTCGGGGGTCACCATCGTGCGCGGGGTGAGCTGCGCCATTCCGCTATGCCGCAGCATCGCGAGCACGTCGCGGTCCGGCAGCGTCGCCGCAATCGCCTTGCCCAGCGCCGTGGAATGAATGCCTTCGGTATCGCCCTGTCTCGCCGCCAGCCGCATGGACTGCGCGCTCTCCAATATCTCGATATAAACAATCTGGTTGGCCGAGAGCATGCCCAGATTGACCGTCTCGCCAAAGCGGTCGCGGATGGCAGCAAGATGCGGTCGCGCGCGCTCTACCAGCCGCTCCACATCGCCGGTCTGCAGCGCGATGAAGCTCGCGCCCAGGCGGTAGCGCCCCGCCGCCGTGCGCTCGATCAGGCTCTCTTCCTCAAGGACCTGGAGATAGCGGTGCGCCGAGCTCTTCGGCACTTTCGTGGTGGCGGCGAGCTCGTTGAGCGAAGCCCCGTCCTCCCGGCTTTGGCCCACCAGCTTCAGCAATGTGCAGGCACGGATGATCGAGCGTGCACCGGAGCGCTCCTTCGGACCGGCAGCACCGTCCGCGCCCTTGCGAGCGCGCTTGGCTGGCGCCGCCTCGCCCGTGCCGGCAGCGCCGGCGGCGGTGAGCCTGGTGGTCGAATTCTCTGCCCGCGCCATATCTCATCCATTCGCGTGTCCCGAGTTCGGGCTATGCGATATCACTAGACGAGATGATTGCGCCGGACAACGCGGCAAGCTGCCCCGCGAACGGCAATGCGCAGGACCGCCCCCCGGCCCGGCCCTTTCGTTCCGCTTCAGGCCGGTTCCGCGTCCACACCCGCGGCAAGCACGGCGTCGACCGCAGCCAGCGTCCTGTCCACATCTGCCTGATCATGCGCTGCAGAGACGAACCAGGTGCCACGCCCCGTCGGACGGATGCCCTGGAGCAGCAGCCCGTCGATGAAACTTTTCTGCCGCTTAGCGTCGCCGCGCGCAAAGCTGGCATAATCGCAAACCTCGGCTTCGTCGGTAAACTGGGTGTGGAACACCGAGCCAAAGCCGGAGACCTTGAGGTTCACCCCGTGCTGGCTGGCGATTGCGGCGATGCCCTCCATCAGCCTGGTTCCGGTGCTTTCGATGCGGTCATACACCGAGCCACCGTCGCGCTTCAGCTCCTCAAGCGTGGCTATGCCGGCTGCGATGCTGACGAGATTGCAATTATAGGTGCCCGAATGGTTCACGCCGTTCGCGAACAGCTCCATGATATCGCGGCGCCCGGCAATTGCCGCCACCGGAAAGCCCCCGCCAAATGCCTTGGCAAAGGTCGAAAGGTCCGGCCGAACACCGAAACGGCCCTGCGCCCCCGCCAGGCCGAGCCGGAAGCCGGTAATCACCTCGTCGAAGATCAGCACCACCCCATGCTTGTCGCAAAGCGCCCGCAGCGCCTCAAGATAGCCGGGGCGGGGCAATATCCCGCCGGAATTGCACATCATCGGCTCGGTAATCAGCGCCGCAACCTTGTCCCCATGCGCTTCCAGGAAGGTCGCAACGGCGTCTGCATCATTCCACGGCAGGATGAACGTATCCGCCTCCGCCGGGTGCGACTGGCCGGGGGTCTGCATCTTCACCGGAAAGGGCAGGCCCAGCGCCGGATCCGCCGCAGCGCCGGCATGGTTGATAAGCACATTGTCGAACCAGCCATGATATTGGCCTTCGAACTTTATGAAGCCGGGCCGGCCGGTAAAGGCGCGGGCAACGCGGAGCGCGGCCTGAACCATCTCCGAGCCGGTTACGCCGATGCGAACGAGATCTGCCGAGGGGATGCATTGCTGAAGCAGCCGGGCAAGCTCGAGCTCGCTGCTGTGCTGGCCGGCGAACAGCTGGCCCTCCGCAAGCGAGCGACCCACGGCTTCGATCAACGCCGGCGGCGCATGGCCGAGGATCGTCGGACCCATGCCGAGCGCATAATCGATATATTCATTGCCATCGAGATCGACGAGCTTCGAGCCCGAAGCGGAGGCGAAGCACAACGGCTGCTGGCCCAGCCGGACATTGCTGTTCACGCCGCCGGCAATCACTTCGCACGCAGCCTTGTGATATTGTTTCGAACGCTCGAATGTGAATGGCTCCGAACCCTTGTCAGCCTCGGCCTTCACCGCCCGCGCCGCCAGTACATCGCCCATCGTTCCAACCCTCTTCCTTCGGCACCGCCCGGCGCCGAAACCAACGCCTGCGTAGCCGGATCATCGGCCCTGCTTGTTCAACCGGCGGACGATCCTTGCGCGCTGCCAACAATTAGCAGTGCACCGATTTCCCGTCCATCAAAATATCAATCCCGCCAAGCGGAACAGTGCAGGCTGTTGCGCAGTCTCGGCTCCAATGTCCTTGCCAAGCCCGCAGATGCTTTGCCGGTTCCGCAAAGCCGGGTCGCGAGCCGCAGGGCAATGCGGGAACCATGCGGGCCGATCACGCGGCAAGGCACGCCGCTGGTCCCTACAGCCGCCTGGGCTATCTACGCACCCAGCGGAAGTACCAGACCTCGCGGCCCTCGCGCAGCGCCTTCTGCTCATAGCGCGTCGGCGGCCAGTCCGCCGGCCGGTGGTTCCAGTCTGCAGGTGTGGCCGCCAGCCACTCGAAATCCGCCGATGCCGCCATCTGCATCAGTGTCCACTCGCAATATATCGGGTGGTCGGTGCCTATCCGCAGTTCCGCGCCCGGCGCCAGCGCGCGGGCCAGCAGCGCCAGCGGGCCGGGGTTCACAAACCGCCGCTTGGCGTGGCGCGCCTTGGGCCAGGGGTCCGGGTGGAGCAGAAACGCACGGGCGAGCGAAGCCTCGGGCAGCCGCTCCAGCACCTCCAGCGCATCGCCGTGGTGCAGCCGCACATTCTCCACGCCTGCTTCGCGGATGTTCGCCAGCGCCCCCACCAGCCCATCCAGAAACGGCTCGGCGCCGATCAGCCCCACATCCGGGTTGGCGCTTGCCTGCGCCACCATATGCTCGCCCCGCCCAAAGCCTATCTCCAGCCACAGCGGCCGCGCATCGCCAAACAGCAGCTGCGCATCGAGCGTATCTGTTGCGGGCACTTCCAGCGCCGGCAGGTCGGCCTCCAGCATCGCTGCCTGGCCCTTCCGCAGCGGGTGGCCAGCCCGCCGGCCATAGAGCCGGCGGATGCTCGCCGGGTCGGGCCGGGCCAGCTCGCTCAGAGCGCGGCCCTCAGCGTGTCCACCAGATCGGTCTGCTCCCAGCTGAAGCCGCCGTCGGCGTCC
>JBBQIP010000099.1:0-9550 GCA_038325045.1 Sphingomonadales bacterium | reverse complement strand
CCTCGAACTGTCCGTCACACAGGCCACCAGTGGGCAGGTGTCCGGCACATTCGTGCTCGACCGGGCGCAGGCAGCGGCGCTGCAGACGGGCAACATCTATGTCCAGATCAATAGCGAAAAGGCACCGCCGGGCTATGGTTGGGGGCCAAAGGGCACATTGTGGGGCTGGCTGCTGCCAGCGCATGCCTTGGCAGAGCCGGGCGTGCCGCAGCAGGGCAAATGGTTCATTCCTCAGCTCGATACGCCCAAGCGGTGACCAGCATGCAAACCGGCAGGAGTTGGTGATGCGGAAGAAAGTTTTCGTGCTGGGCACTGCCGCGCTCGGCATTTCCGGCATCGCATTCGGCCAGGCGCCCGGCGGAACCTTCACCCAGGCGCAGGTAGATGCGGGCCGCGAAGCCTATGCCCAGCAATGCGCCTCGTGCCACATGCCCGATCTTGCCGGCATGAACGATGCGCTGCCGCTGGCCGGCAAAGCCTTTATGGGCGCCTGGGGGCCGCGCGGCACCGCCGCGCTCTACAGCAAGGTGCAAGCCTCCATGCCGCTCGGCCGTGGCGGCAGCCTTGATGAAGCGACCTACGCCAGCATTATCGCCTATCTCCTGCGCGTGAACGGGGCTGCCCCCGGCACCGCTGCTCTCACCCCGGCAACCGATGTGCCTATCGCATCGGTTGCAACCGGCATCACCCCCGCCGGCATTTTTCAGGCGCCAGTTCAGGTTGCCGCAGCTGCAGGCGGCCAGGCCGGTGCCGCCGGTAGCGGCGCTCTGCCGGTGGCAACCTCGGCGGGGTTCGCCGCGCCCGGTCAGGCGGTGAAATATCCCGATCCGGGGCGGTTTGTTCTGCCCACCAAGCTCGGCCTCAGCCTAAAGGGCGATATCAAGAATTATGTGCCGGTGAGCGATGCGATGCTGCTCGATCCACCGGCTGGCGACTGGCTGATGTTCCGCCGCAACTATCAGGGGTGGAGCTATAGCCCGCTGTCCGAGATCAACGCCGGCAATGTGGCATCGCTCCAGCTGAAATGGGTGTGGGCGATGCCGGAGAATGGAACGATGGAGGATACGCCCATCGTCCACGACGGTATCATCTACATGTGGGGCACCGGCAACACCATTCAGGCGCTCGATGGCGCCACCGGGGAGCTGCTGTGGGAAAACCGGCTCGGCCCGCCATCGCGTTCCACAGGTCCGGGCCCTTCTAATGAAGAGACCCGGGCGATGGGCCTCTATGACACGAACCTCTACGTCAACACGCCGCAGGGCTTCATCTACGCGCTCGATGCGCGAACGGGTGAAGAGGTGTGGAAGACCAAGATCCATGATGAGCCCAATCTAGGCTGGTCGACCGGCGGGTTGATCATCATCAAGGGCAAGATCCTCGTGGGCATGACCAATTGCGGGCGCAAGGGCGACGACAGCCACTGCTATATCAGCGCCTACGACGCCAAGACCGGCAAGCAGGACTGGAAGTTCAGGACCGTTGCCTTGACCGGCGAGCCCGGCGGCGACACCTGGGGCGACCTGCCGGACAATGAGCGCAAAGGCACCGAAACCTGGATTGCCGGCACCTATGACCCGGTGCTCGATACCACCTATTGGGGCACTGCACAGGCCAAGCCATGGCGGCGGGACTTTCGCGGCAGTGGCGACGGCGCGACCGCCTATGCCAATTCAACGCTGGCGCTCGACCCTGTCAACGGCAAGCTGAAATGGGCCTATAATCATTCGCCGGGCGAGACATTCGACCTTGATGAGACGTTCGAGCGCGTTCTTATCGATCACGGCGACCAGAAAACCCTGATGACAATCGGCAAGGCCGGCATCTTGTGGAAGCTTGACAGGGTCACCGGCAAATATCTCGGCTCAACCCAGACCGTTTTCCAGAACGTATTCACCAGCATCGACCCCGAGACCGGGCGGCCGACATATCGTCAGGATGTCGTCGATCAGAAGGAGGATGAGTGGCTTTCGTCCTGTCCCGGGCCTGAGGGCGGGCATAATTGGCAGGCGACAAGCTACCACCAGCCCACCGACGCGCTGATCATTCCGCTGAGCCAGAGCTGTGTGCTTATGCTCGGCAACGGCTCGCAGACATATTTCGAGATGCCGGGCAGCAATGGCAATCTCGGCCGGCTGTCGGCATACCGCACCAACGACATGAAGCCGCTCTGGTCGTTCCAGCAGCGCGCGCCGTTCCTCACCGGTGTCATCTCGACCGCGGGCGATGTCGCATTCGTGGGCGATTTCGACCGGGTTTTCCGGGCCATCGATGTGCGGACCGGCACCACATTGTGGAAAACCCGGCTGGGGACCACCGTGCAGGGCTATCCGGCCAGCTTCAGCATCGACGGCAAACAATATATCGCGGTCACCACTGCGCTGGGCGGCGGCAGCCCCCAGCTCAAGCCGGGAACGATGCTGACCGAAGTGCGCCGGCCCCCGAACGGCTATGCCCTGTACGTGTTCGCCCTGCCCGACGCCCAGCCAGCCCCGACGGCTAGCCAGCTTCCCTGACCGGGCCGGCGCTGAACAGTTTCTCCCATCAGCGCCAATGGCAGAGATTCGAGGTTTTGGTTGAAGGAGGATCGGGGCTTCATCGCTGCCACGCAGGACCGAAGATGAGGCCGCGACTTTCCAAGCAAAAAGCGCCGAAGAAGGCCAGTGCGAACCGGGTGGTAACGGATAACCGGCGCCCAATCCGCGTTCACTGACAAGCCGAAGACAATATCCGCACGGGGTTCAAAGGCCTGCGCCAATTTTCCCAACCGCGGCCGAGAACGGCGCCGGGGCTAGGGGTGCAGCGTCAGCTTCTGGAGCCGCCAGTTGAGCAGTTCGCCCACGTACAGCTCATTTTCGGCCGGGCATGCCATCTCATGAATCCAGCCGAACTGCCTCAGCTGCTTGCCCGCCCCGCCGAGCCAGCCCAGCACTTTTCCATCCAGCGAAAGCTTGTAGATCCGGCCCGGCCACGCATCGGAGACGTACAGATATTGTTTGCCGTCGTTGCCGGGCGGGGTGATGCACAGCGCCCAGGGCGCCCCCGGCATCATCGTCCGGTTCGCAGAAGCATCGGGGCCGGCGGGCGGCACGACTGGGCGGTTGCCGATTGCCGCCGGCGCATCGGCGGGCGCGGGAACATTGATCTGGATGATCCGCAACAGCTTGCCGGCGGTATCGAACACCTGAATTCGGCGGTTGCCACGGTCGGCCACATACACTTGGTCCCGCGCATCGATCTGGATCGAGTGCAGCGTGTTGAACTGCCCCGGCTCGCTGCCGAAGCTGCCCCATGAGCCCAGCCAGCGGCCATCGGGCGCAACCTTGGCAACGCGCGAATTGATGTAGCCATCGCTGATATAGGTGTTGCCCTGGCTGTCCCACGCCATGTCGGTAACATCGCGAAACTGCCCGTCCACGGCCGGGAGCGGCGGGTTGGGACGATCGAGCGGCCGGGCGCTTGCATCGCTCGCTCCGGGTTTGCGGCCGAAGACCATGGCCACACGCCCTTCGGCCGTGAACTTCACCACCATGTTCGACCCCTTGTCGGCCGCCCAGATATTGCCGGCGGGGTCGACACGCGTGGCATGGGCATCGGACCAGGCGTAAAGGTTGTGCCCGATCTCGCGGACATAGCGTCCGCTCGAATCGAATTCGAGCAGCTGGGCGGCGGCGGCGGCGTAAGCCGGGCCCTGGGTGTTGCCGCGCTGGAAAACATAAACCTGGCCTGCCTTGCCGAGCGCGACGCCGGCCACTTCGCCGATATGCAGGTCCGCCGGCGGCTTCAGAAAATCGACGGCATCGAAGCGGATTTCCGGAACCTGTTGCGCCGAGCCTGCCGATGCCAGCAACAGTGCACAAAGACCGATCGCTCGCAGCATGACGCATCCCCCCGTCTGAAGTTGGGCCAAATGTACCGTCTATTCCCCCGGCACGATAGCTGTTGCCAGCTTGGACGGCTCAAGCCCGGTCACGCGCTCGCGGGGGCCGTGTCGCGCGCTTCACGCGCTCGCGCGGGCGGGGCGCTCTGTTCAGCACTTGCCCGGCTGCAATTTCGCAAGCATGGGTTGAGGGATGCTGCTGCGCGCTTCGGTCTTCTGCTATCCGGTTGCCCCCTCTTGCGGCGCAGGTCTGCGCCTGCGCGCCAGGATGCGCTAGGGCGCAATGGCCGATCCAATCGCCTCGACCGACGATTTCCGCCGCGCTGCCCGGCGCCGTCTGCCGCGCTTCCTCATCGATTACATCGATGGCGGCAGCTACGGCGAACACACACTGCGCCGCAACATCAACGACCTTGCGAACATCTCGCTCGATCAGCGGGTGATGCGCGATGTCCGCAAGGTCGATACCCGCACGGAGCTGCTCGGGGAGCCGCTCGCAATGCCGGTCGTGCTGGCACCAATCGGCATCGGCGGGCTTGCGGCACGCCGCGGCGAAACCCAGGCGGTCCGCGCCGCAGCGGCGGCCGGCGTGCCCTTCTGCCTCTCCACCGTCGCGGCGTGCGCCATCGAGGAAGTTGCCGCCACCGGAGCCCCGTTCTGGTTCCAGCTCTACACTTTGAAAGACCGGGTGTTCATGGCAACCCTTCTCGACCGCGCCGAAGCGGCCGGTTGCCGGGTGCTGGTGTATACCGTGGACCTGCCGAGGCCCGGCGCGCGCTACCGCGATGTGCGCTCGGGGCTCACCGGCAGCACGGGCATGATGGGTGAGCTTCGCCGGGTGGCGCAGGTGCTTGCACGCCCGCACTGGGCGTGGAACGTCGGCGTTCGCGGCCGGCCGCTCACGCTCGGCAATCTGGCCGGGCTCATCGGCTCCGATGCCCCGATTGGTGATTTTCTCGGCTGGTTGGGCCGCAATTTCGACCCCGGCGCCACCTGGGATGATCTCGCCTGGATCCGGTCCCGGTGGAAAGGGCCGCTGATCGTGAAAGGCGTGCTGCACCCCGATGATGCCGAAGCGGCGGTCGCTGCGGGGGCAGACGGTATCATCGTTTCCAACCATGGCGGCCGGCAGCTTGATGGCGCGGTCTCGGCCGCCGCCGCGCTGCCGTCGATTGTGGAGCGGATAGCCGGAAAGGCCACCATCCTCGCCGATGGCGGCGTGCGATCGGGGCTAGATGTGCTGCGTTTGCACACGCTGGGTGCCGATGCGGTGCTCATCGGCCGGCCCTGGGTATGGGCGATGGCGACCGACGGCGAAGCGGGGGTGGCGCAGCTGCTGGCGCTGATCCGCGCCGAACTGGAAACGGCAATGGCGCTTACCGGGCGGACATGCTGGGCCGCCTAGCGCAGGCGGGACCGCACTGCCGCCCGCACAAGCTCCAGCCGGTCCTGACCAAAATACAGATCGTCGCCCAGCAGAAAGCTGGGTGTCCCGAAACCGCCGGCGGCGATCAGCGCCTCGCCATTGGCACGCAGCTGCGCGCGCCGCACCTCGCCATCGGCCTCGGCCAGCGTGGCAGAAGGGTCCATGCCAGCCTCGGCCAGTGCGACCGAAATCACCTCGGGCTGGCTGATGTCGCGGTCCTCGCTCCAGTAAAGCTGGAACAGCCGCCGCGCCGCCGGCTCGCACCGCCCGGCATCGGCCGCCACCAGAAGCGCGCGCATGGCGCGTGCGGAATTGACCGGAAATACGCTCGGCGGCATCTTGATGTGCAGCCCCTCGTCGCGCGCCCAATCCTGCAAATCCTTGGCCAGATAGCGGCTGCGCGCGCTCTGCGGGTCGGCCCGCATGGCATAGACGGATTTGTTCACTGCGTTGAACACCGCGCCCACCAGGAACGGCCGCCAGTTGATTTCAAAGCCATCTTCGGCGGCTGCGCGCACCAGTTTTTCAAAGCCAAGCCAGGTCCAGGGGCTGGAACAATCGAAAAAGAAATCGACATTTCCGCCCATAGTGCCGCTCCCAGTGCCGCTACCAATGCCGCAGCCGGTTGTGACCGCGCCGGCTTTTGCTAGCATGGGGCCGATGATCATGGCCACCAAAACACCCCGCGCGCTGGCGCTGCTCCTGCTGCTGGCAATAGCCGCGCCCGCACGGGCTGACCCCGAGCCGGCGGTTTTCGAAGCGCGGATGCAGGCAGCGGCAAAGCAGGTGGACGGCGGCGAGCCGGAAGCGGCGCTGGCCACGCTCGATGCCATGCTTGCCGAAACTGAAACCCCGCGCAGCCGAGGGCGAATCGAGGGCCTGCGTTTCTTCGCGCTCGCCCGGCTGGACCGGGTGGGGCAGGCGCGCGCGGCCATAGAATTCGCGGTGGCGACCGACCCCAACCCCAACGCCGCCTGGCTTGGCGCCTTGTTCAAGATCAGGGCGCTGATGGGCGATAGCAAGGCGGCTGCCGAAACGCTGGTGCTTACCGCCGCCAGCACACCGGAGACGCTGGACGAGCTGCCGCTGCCGCTGGTCGAACAGGTGCGGGAAGGCCTGGCAGGCGATCCGGCGCGGCGGTTCGACTTGGACATGGCGCTGGCCGCCGCCGGCTGGCTGGAAGCCACGCCCGATGCGGCACGGCTCGATTCGCTGCGCCAATCGCTCATCCCGGCGTTGATCGGCCGTGGCCGGAACGATGAGGCGAAAACCATGCTGGCCAGCGTGGCGGCCCCCGATGCGCTGATGAAGCTGGGCATCGACCGTAGCAGCACTGCCTTGTGGCCGGCGGTGGAAGCGCGGCTCGGCCCGGCTTCGGATACTGCCAGCAAGGCCGCTGTGGCCCGCGCACAGGCCGCCTTCAAGGCGGCGCCCGATGACATTCGGGCCCGGCTCGGCCTTGCCATGGCGCTCAACAGCGCCGCGCGCGAGGCAGAGGCCGAATCGATCGCCGATTTTGCAACCGCCCCCGAAGAGCTGGCGGAGCTTGATGAAACCGGCGCCCGGCTGGTGACGCTGCACGCCCATCTGCTCGGCTTTCTCGGCCGGACCGAGGATGCCCTTGCCCGCCTCGATGCGCTGGGCGCGCTGCCGGTGGAAAACCGCCCCTGGCTGGGCGGCGTGCTCATCAACAAGGCGCTGTTCGCCTTGCAGGTGGAGGAGCCGCAGCGGGCGCTCGAAATCGCCGACGAGATGGCAGCGATGAGCGCCTCTCTGGCGCCGGTGGGGCAACTCTATCTGGCGCAGATCAGGGCCTGCGCGCTCGCCCGGCTGGGCCGCAGGGCAGAAGCCACCGAGGCCGCCGGCCCGATATTGGCCGCGACCGGCGCCAACCCGGATGTGACTCTGGCCACGCTGCTGTGCCTCGGCCGGCAGGATGCAGCCGCAGCCGCTGTTATCGCCCTGCTCGACGACCCCGCCGAGCGGGTGGAAATGCTCTGGGAATTGCAGCCCTTCCTGCTCGGCGCACGGCCCAAAACACCCGGCGAACAGAACCGGAGCGAGATGCGCGCAATAAAAGCCCGGGCCGATGTGCGCTCGGCGTTCGAAAAGGCCGGTCGCGATCTGCCGGCAAAGGTAAGCCCGCCGCGCTGAGCTGGCCTCCGGCGGGCAGGGCCGCGGGCCCTGCACCCATATTTGATTTGGCCCATTTCAGCCACGGCTGGTGTACGCTGGAGCGACAGCCTTGATTTTGGGTGCAAGGGCCGCCGGCCCTGCCCGCCGGAGGCTCTCTACCTCAACAAAGCTGCGCTAACTGCCGAACACGCGGTCGAAAATCAGGTCGACGGCTTTCAGATGATAGCCGAGGTCGAAGTTCTCGGCGATCTTGGCGGGTGGCAGCAGCGCGGCCACTTCCGGGTCTGCTTCCAGCAGCGCCTGCAGTTGCAGCGCGCCGTCTGATTCCCATACCTGCATGGCGTTTCGCTGCACCATGGCATAGGCCGCCTCGCGGCTGGCGCCGGCCTGGGTGAGGGCGAGCATGACCCGCTGGCTGTGCACAAGCCCGCCCATCCGGTCGAGGTTCTTCTGCATGCGCTGCGGGTAGACGACCAGCTTCTCCATCATGCCAGTGAGCCGCATCAGCGCGAAATCGAGCGTGATGGTGGCGTCCGGGCCGATCATCCGCTCCACGCTTGAATGCGAGATGTCGCGCTCGTGCCAAAGCGCCACATTCTCCATGGCCGGCAGCGCCATGGAGCGGACCATGCGGGCGAGGCCGGTGAGGTTTTCGCTCAGCACCGGGTTGCGCTTGTGGGGCATGGCGCTCGAACCCTTTTGGCCAGGCGAGAAATATTCCTCCGCCTCCAGCACTTCGGTGCGCTGCAGATGGCGGACTTCTGTCGCCAGCCGCTCCACCGAGCTGGCGATGACCGCGAGCGTGGCGAAGTACATGGCATGGCGATCACGCGGGATCACCTGGGTGCTCACCGGCTCCACCGCCAGACCGAGTTTTGCTGCCACATGCGCTTCCACACGCGGATCGACATTGGCGAAGGTGCCGACCGCGCCCGAAATGGCGCAGGTGGCGATTTCCGCCCGCGCCGCCACCAGCCGGGTGCGGGCGCGGGCGAATTCGGCATAGGCCTGCGCCATCTTCAACCCGAAGGTAACCGGCTCGGCATGGATGCCGTGGCTGCGGCCGATGCAGACAGTCTGCCGGTGCTCGAAAGCGCGGGTCTTGAGCGCGGCCAGCAGCGCATCGAGATCGGCAAGCAGAATATCGGTGGCGCGCGCCAGCTGCACCGCGAGGCAGGTATCGAGCACATCCGAGCTGGTGAGCCCCTGGTGGAGGAAGCGCGCCGGCTCGCCCACATGTTCGGCGACCGAGGTGAGAAAGGCGATCACGTCATGCTTGGTCTCGCGCTCGATCTCGTCGATCCGCTCGATATCGAAGCCGCCCTTGGCCCAGATGGCGGCGGCAGCCTCCCTGGGCACCACGCCCAGCTCGGCCAGCGCATCGGTGGCGTGCGCCTCGATCTCGAACCAGATCTGGAAGCGGGTTTCGGGCGCCCAGATGGCGGTCATTTCGGGGCGGGAATAGCGAGGTATCATCGGCGTCTCTCAAGCACAGTCTGCACCGGCCTATCGCTTGGGGATGGTGGAGCAAGTGCGCGTGGTGGTGATGCAGGCCGGTCTCGGCCCGCTCGACTATGCGGTGCCGCCGGGCATGGAACTGGCGCCCGGCCAGCCAGTGCGAGTGCCGCTGGGGCCGCGCCAGATTACCGGCGTGGTGTGGGACGGGCTGCCCGGCCCGGCTTTTGCAGGGGGCCGGCTGCGCCCGGTCACCGCCGCCCTGCCGCTCGCGCCCATAAGTGCTCCCTTGCGCCGGCTGTGCGATTTCGTGGCCGATTATTACCTCAGCCCGCTTGCCGGCGTGCTGCGGATGGTGCTGCCCACCGCCGCCCTGCTGGGGGAGCGCCAGCTGAACGAATATAGCCTGGCCGGGCCGCCGCCGCCCCGGCTCACCCCTGCCCGCGCCCAGGCGCTGGCGGCGCTGGCGGGCCGAACCGGCAGCGTGGCCGATCTCGCCCGCGCGGCAGGCGTGTCGGACGCGGTCATCCGCGGGCTGGCGGCCGCCGGCACGCTGGTGGCAGCGCCCGCCAGCGCCGGCCGGCTGCCGCCGCCGCCCGAGCCTGACCATGCCCCGCCGCAGCTGGAGCCGGCGCAGGCGGAGGCCGCCGCCG
>JBBQIP010000098.1:0-9553 GCA_038325045.1 Sphingomonadales bacterium | reverse complement strand
GCAGGCGGCGGCGGCGGCGTTTACGGCTAGCTTCGGGGCGCCCGGCTTCTTCCGGCCGATGCTGCCGCCGGTGCTGCCCTGGCTGCGCGGGCCGCTGGGCTATTATGATACTGGCCCGCTCAGGGCCACGCTGGAGCGGCTGGTGGACTGGGATCTGCTGAACAGCGGCGATGTGCGGCTGAGCGTGGGTGCAGTGAATGTGGAGACCGGCAACTTCCGCTATTTCGATACTGAGGCCGAGCGTCTGGGGCCGGAGCATGTGATGGCATCCGGCGCGCTGCCGCCGGGGTTTCCGCCAATCGAGATCGATGGGTGCTATTGGTGGGACGGTGGAATCGTGTCCAACACGCCGCTGGAACATGTGCTCGATGATGGGGGTGCCGATGCGCTGCTGGTGCTGCAGGTCGATCTTTTTCCAGCCCGGGGCGCGCTGCCGGAGACGATCAACGATGCCGAGGACCGGGTGAGCGAAATCCGCTTTTCCAGCCGCACCCGCTCCAACACCACCGCGCAGATGCGGGTGGACCGGGCGCGCGACGCCCTGCGGGCGCTGGTGGCGCGGCTGCCGGACACGCTGCGGGAGAGCGCCGAAGTGGCCGAGCTTGTGGCACTGGCGCGGGAGCGGCGGGTGGCGATTGGCCAGGTGATCTACCGGGACAAGGCGATCGAGGGCCTGTCTCGGGACAATGAGTTCAGCCGGGCGACGATGCGGACGCGCTGGGCCAGCGGCAAGCGCGACATGACCGAGGCGGTGGCGCGCGCGCTGGTGCTGGCACAGGCGCTGCCCGAGGGCGTGACAAGCCATGACCTGCTGGCGCCGCGCCCCGAGGCCGAGGTGCCGCTGGCGGCTGAATAGCGCGCCCGCAGGGCTTTGGAAGACGCAAGGCGGCAGGGATTTCCGAGGTTATGCTTGCCATCGGCTGCCGGGGGGGAAAGACTTGCATCCGGCGTACACGAGTCGGCGTAGAAATTGCAGGCGATCTCCAGAAGAAGCGAGACGCCTTGGGGGAGGATATCATGGCCGCAAGTGAACATGTCGATCTGCCGCGCTTCATCGAGGGGGTGAAGAAGCGCAACCCGGGACAGCCCGAATTCGTGCAGGCGGTGACCGAGGTTGCCGAGGATATTTTCGAGTTCATGGGCGACAAGGTGAAATATCACGAGGCGCAGATTTTGCGCCGTATTGCCGAGCCGGACCGGGTGATCAGCTTCCGGGTGTGCTGGGAGGATGACAAGAACAACATCCGCGTGCAGCGCGGCTGGCGGGTGCAGAACAACAATGCGATTGGGCCTTACAAGGGCGGCATCCGCTTTCACCCGAGCGTTACCGAGAGCGTGCTGAAGTTTCTGGCATTCGAACAGACCTTCAAGAACGCGCTGACCGGCCTGCCCATGGGCGGCGGCAAGGGTGGCTCCAACTTCAACCCCAAGGGCAAGAGCGTGGCCGAGATCATGCGCTTCTGCCAGTCGTTCATGACCGAGCTTTACCGCCACATCGGCGCGGATATCGATGTGCCGGCGGGCGATATCGGCGTGGGAGGCCGCGAGATCGGCTTCATGTTCGGCCAGTACAAGCGGATTACCAACAACTTCACCGGCGTGTTGACCGGCAAGGGGCTGGAATGGGGCGGCAGCCTGATCCGCACCGAGGCGACCGGCTATGGCGCCGTATATTTCCTGCAGAACATGCTGAAAACCAAGGGCGACGAGATTTCCGGCAAGACTGCGGTGATTTCGGGCTCGGGCAATGTGGCGACCCATGCGGCCGAAAAGATCGTGCAGCTGGGCGGCAAGGTGCTCACGCTTTCGGATTCCGAAGGCTTTGTGCACGACCCTGATGGAATCGACCAGGCGAAGATCGACTGGGTGAAGGAGCACAAGACCCATAGGCGCGGCCGGATTTCGGAATATGTGAAGGAATTCAATGGTGCGAGCTTCCACGGCGATGGCGCGCGGCCCTGGGGCGTGGCGTGTGACCTCGCGCTGCCCTGCGCCACCCAGAACGAGCTGAACGGCGAGGAGGCGAAGATGCTGCTGAAGAACGGCTGCATCGCGGTGTCCGAAGGTGCCAACATGCCCACCGACCTCGACGGTGTGCACGTGTTCAAGGCGGCGAAGATTCTTTATGCGCCCGGCAAGGCTTCCAATGCCGGGGGCGTGGCGGTTTCGGGGCTGGAGATGAGCCAGAACTCCGCGCGCATATCGTGGAAAGAGGCCGAACTGCAGCAGCATCTTCTTGATATCATGGCGGGTATTCATGCGCGCTGTGCCGAATATGGCTCCGACGGCAAGGGCTATATCGATTATGTGAAGGGCGCGAATATCGCCGGCTTCAAGAAGGTTGCCGATGCGATGCTGGCGTACGGGGTGGTCTGAGCCGGCGGGTCGGCACGCCGGCCTTCACGACATTGATGCCCGGGCCGGTTGAAGGGGCCATGGGACTAGGGGGAATAGCATGACCAAGGCATCCGATCTGCTGGTGCAATGCCTCGAAGGCGAGGGCGTGGAATATGTGTTCGGCGTGCCGGGCGAGGAGAATCTGGACTTTCTCGATTCGCTGTCGCGCTCGACCAAGATAAAGCTGATCCTCACCCGGCACGAACAGGGTGCGGGGTTCATGGCCTCCACCTATGGCCGCCACACCGGCAAGGCGGGCGTGTGCGTGGCAACGCTGGGGCCG
The DNA here is from genome assembly GCA_038325045.1 of Sphingomonadales bacterium. Taxonomy (GTDB): domain Bacteria; phylum Pseudomonadota; class Alphaproteobacteria; order Sphingomonadales; family Sphingomonadaceae; genus Sandarakinorhabdus. The sequence continues at coordinate 6,873 of JBBQIP010000098.1, read as the reverse complement.
GGCGCCACCAATTTCGTGACCGCGGCTGCCTATGCCTTTCTGGGCGGGATGCCGATGCTGATGATCACGGGGCAGAAGCCGATCAAGAAATCCAAGCAGGGGCGGTTCCAGATTCTGGATGTGGTCGACATGATGCGGCCGATCACCAAATATACCCACCAGCTGGCGAGCGCGGACAATATCCCGGCGCGCACCCGCGAGGCTTTCCGGCTGGCGCAGGAAGAAAAGCCCGGCGCAACGCACCTGGAGCTGCCCGAGGATATTGCTCATGACCCGACCGACGCCACGCCGCTGAAGCCCAGCTATGCGCGCAGGCCGCTGGCCGATTCCAAGGCGATCATGGCAGCGGTACGGGCGATAGAGGCGGCAAAATCCCCGATTCTGGTAATTGGTGCCGGCGCCAACCGCACCATGACTTCGAACATGCTGGGCGAGCTTATTGAAAAGACCGGGATTCCCTTCCTCACCACCCAGCTGGGCAAGGGTGTAATCGACGAGCGCCACCCGAAATTCCTGGGCTGTGCGGCGCTTTCTGCCGGTGATTTCGTGCACGCGGCCATTCGCAAGGCGGATGTTATCGTGAACATCGGCCATGACGTGATCGAGAAGCCGCCGTTCTTCATGTCGGGGGATGAAACCACCGTCATCCACATGTCGTTCCGCACTGCCGAGGTCGATCCGGTCTATTATCCGCAAATCGAAGTGATCGGCGATATCGCCAATGCGGTGTGGCAGTTGAAGGACGCGATCCGGGTGCCGGCGCACTGGGATTTCAGTGGCATGATGGCGGCGCGGGCGGCCGAAGTGGCGCACCGAGATGCTGCCATCGGCGACACCCGCTGCCCCATTTATCCGCAATATGCGGTTGATCAGATAAGAAAGGCGATGCCCGAGGACGGGATCATCGCGCTCGATAACGGCGTGTACAAGATCTGGTTCGCGCGCAACTACACCGCCTATCGGCCCAATACCGTGCTGCTCGACAATGCGCTGGCCACCATGGGCGCGGGCCTGCCGAGCGCCATGGCATCCAACATGGTGTACCCGGACCGCAAGGTTATGGCGATCTGCGGCGATGGCGGGTTCATGATGAACAGCCAGGAGATGGAGACCGCGGTTCGGCTGGGGCTGAACATCACCGTGCTCATCCTGAACGACAACAGCTATGGGATGATCCGCTGGAAACAGGCGAACATGGGCTTCAAGGACTGGGGGCTGACCTATGGCAACCCGGATTTCGTGGCCTATGCGAACAGCTACGGCGCCACCGGCCACCGGGTGACATCGGCCGAAATGCTGCCGGGGCTGCTGGAGCATTGCCTGAACACGCCCGGCGTGCACCTGATCGATTGCCCGGTCGATTATTCGGACAACGACCGGATATTGAACAACGAGATCAAGGCACTTTCGGCCAAGCTCTGAGGTTCTGTCTCAACGCCAGCGGGCAATTACTGCCAGCGGGCGGCGGCGGCATCATCCTCTGCTCGGGCGGCTACCCAGCGGGCGCCCCAGGGGCCTTCTTCGCGCTTCCAGAAAGGGGCGCTGGTCTTCAGCCAGTCGATGAGGAAGCTGCAGGCCTCCAGCGCCGCCGCGCGGTGCGGGCTGGCGACGGCGACCAGCACGATTCCTTCGCCGGGCAGCAGCCGGCCGTGGCGGTGGATGATGGTGCCGGCTGCAATCGGCCAGCGGGTTTCGGCCTCGGCCGCGACGCGCGCCATCTGGCGCAGGGTCATCACCGGGTGGTGTTCGAGGGTGAGGGCGGTCAGCCCATCGTCGGCGCGGACCAGCCCGGTGAAGCTGGCGACCGCGCCGATATCTGTGCGGCTTGTTCCCAGCCGGGCGAGTTCGGCGGCGGTGTCGAACGGCTCCGGCTGGACGCGGATGGCGATCCTCATCCGCCGGTCACGGGCGGGAAGATGGCCACTTCTGCAACGCCGGCCAGCGATGCCTCGGGGCCGGCGAATTCATTGTCGAGCGCGACCCTGATCAGGCTCCGGTCGGCAAGTGCGGCGCCATGGCCTTCCGAGCGCTGCGCCAGCCAGTCCAGCAGGGCGGCGACTGTCTTTATGTCTTCAGGCAGATCGAGCGGCTCGGCATCCAGCCCGATGCGTTCGCGGACCCAGGCGAAATACAGGGCCTGCATCAGTCCATATGCTTCATGCCGGCGCGGAGGTAATCATAGCCGGTGATGAGGGTGAGGCCGGCAGCTACCCACAGGCAGGCCATACCGATTTCAAGCGCCGGCAGGGCAGGCCAGAACAGGGAAGTAGCACCGTCGAGCACCAGCGCGCCCAGCGACACCATCTGAGCGGCTGTTTTCCACTTGGCCAGCTGGCTGACCGGAACCGAGACCTGCAGCCCGGCGAGAAACTCCCGCAGCCCCGAAACGAATATCTCCCGCAGCAGGATGATGAGGGCGGCCACGACCGCCAGCCCGGCGATGGTGCCCGAATGGATGAGCATGACAATCACGGCTGCGACCATGATCTTGTCTGCAATCGGATCGAGAAACTGTCCGAGTTTGGAGACGGTGCCCTGCGCGCGGGCCAGATAGCCATCCAGATAATCGGTGAGCCCGGCGACACAATAGAGCGCAAAGGCCAGCAGCCATTCCCAAGGCGCGCGGCCCCACATCAGCGCCACCAGCAGCGGAACCGCCAGGATGCGGCTGAGGGTGAGCAGGTTGGGAAGGCTGGACACAAGCACTTTCCTAGGCAATCCGGCAGCCTGAGGAAAGCCGGGGATGCGCGAATGAATGTGAGTGAGGCGGTATTGTCGCGGCGGAGTGTGCGCGGCTTTCTGGAAACCCCGGTTGATGGCGCGCTTTTGCGGCAGCTTATCGCGACCGCCTGCTGGGCTCCTTCAGGCGGCAATCTCCAGCCCTGGCATTTCGATGCGCTTGCTGGCGAGCCCCTCGAGGCGCTGAAACAGCTGATGCGCGAGCGGCTGATGAGCGGCGCGCGCGGGGAGCCGACCGAGTATGATATCTACCCGCCCGAACTGCCCGAGCCGCACCGGACCTACCGGCACGAGCTGGGCGAGGAGCTGTACGGCCGGCTTGGGATTCCGCGCGAGAACAAGGCCGGGCGGCTGATGTGGTTTGCCCGCAACTTCCAGTTTTTCGGTGCGCCGGTGGCGCTGTTCTGCAGCGTGGACCGCAGGATGGGGCCGCCGCAGTGGAGCGACCTCGGCATGGTGCTGCAGACGCTGATGCTGTTGCTGCGCGAAGCCGGGCTGGATAGCTGCGCGCAGGAATGCTGGGCGCTGTGGCCGGAGACGATCCGCACCGCGCTCGACCTGCCGCCCGAGCGAATGCTGTTCTGCGGCATGGCGATTGGCTACAAGGACCCGGACGATCCTGCCAATGCAGCACGGCCCGCGCGGGCGCCGCTGGCGGATTTCGCCACGTTTCGGGGCCTTTGAAGCGCGCTACAATTCGTTTCGCACCTGCCCGTGCGCCAGAAGCGTGAACAGGCCGGTGCCGCCGATGACATTGCCGGCGAGCGCGGGCAGCAGGAAGCCGCCGACGGCTTGCTGAAGCGAGATGTCGCCGAGCAGCACCAGCACCCAGATTTCGGTGGAGCTGGCAATGACATGGGTGAAACCGCCGGCAGCGATCATCCAGGTGATGACGGTGATGATCAGCGGCTCCGAACCACGCGAGTTGGGCAATATCCAGGCGATGGCGGCAACCAGAAAGCCGGCCGGTATGCCGAGCAGAAGCACCTGGCCGGCGGGCATTACCAGGTGGCTGCTCAATTCGCGAATTTCTGCAAACATCTCGGGCGATACAAAGGCGCCGCTGGCAATGCCCGCTGCCACTGCCAGCGTAGCGGCCAGATTGGCCAGCAGCACGATGGCCCATAGCCGCGCCAGCCGGCCGAAATTGCGCATGCTGGGGTTATGGGCGATAGGCAGCACGGCGGTGATGGTCGTCTCGGTGAACAGCTGGAGCTGTCCCATGACCACGATGATGAAGCCTATCGCATAGCCGAAAGCGCTCACCAGCCCTGCCCAGGGCTGGTCCCCGACCCCGAGCCCGATGGCGGCCATGGCGAATATCGAGGCGCTGATCGCGCAGCCGGCGGCAAAGCCCGAGAGCGCCAGCGACAGCGCCGGCCGGTCCAGCTCGTCATCGCCCTCAAGGCGCACGATTTCGTGGATGACGCGCGACGAGCCGCTGGTGCTGCGCGCGACAAGCTTTGCCTCGTCGCGGGTAAGTTCGCGCGAGGGCTTGGAATCGGTAGCTTTTTCCTGTTTTTCGCTCATGCTTCGCGGCGCCCGAATTGCACCAGCTTGCGGGCGCGTTCGGCAAAGGCTTTCCCGGCATCGGCATCATCGAGCGGCATGGGCAGCGGCTCGGGCACGGTGATGCCGCGCTGCACGGCGGGCCGCGCATCGATGGCGGCATGCCAGCGGTTCAGATTGGCAAGATCGGCGGTGGCGATGCCGGACCAGGCGGCGGTGCGGGTCCAGCACCATGTGGCGATATCGGCGATGCTATAGTCTCCGGCCAGATACTCCGCTTCTGCGAGCCGGCGGTCGAGCACTTCGAACAGCCGCCGGCCTTCGCTCTGGTAGCGGGCGATGGCAGCCGGAATCTTTTCAGGGAAATAGCGGTAGAACACGTTGGCCTGGCCCATCATCGGGCCGACACCACCTATCTGGAACATCAGCCACTGGACTACCCGGCTGCGACCCTGCGGGTCCGATGGCATGAGCTGGCCAGTCTTTTCGGCCAGCCAGAGCAGGATTGCGCCCGATTCGAATATGGGAAAACTATCATCGACCAGCACCGGTACCCGGCCATTGGGGTTGATCTTGAGAAAGCCGGGGGTCTTTTGTTCGCCCTTGGAAAGGTCGATCCTCGCCACCTCATAGGGTAGCGCCATTTCCTCCAGCGCCACCGACACCTTGAAGCCGTTGGGGGTCGCTGCGGTGTACAAGGTCAGTGCCATGGGTTGCTCCTGATCGGCCGGCCGCGGGTCTGTGGGGGCTTTTCGCCCGCAGCGCTGCTGCTGTCCACCTTCTGCGCTGTTTCAACCCTGCGGGTGAAAATGCCCATGAATGGAAAGTGCGCTGGCGCGGTTGATGCCCGGCGCGCGCAGCAGATCCTGCAGCGTGGCGCCCTTGACGGCGCGCGCGGTGCCGAAATGCAGCAGCAGCGCCTTTTTGCGCGCCGGGCCGATGCCGGGCACATCATCGAGCGGGCTGGCCACCAAAGCCTTTGAGCGTTTGGCGCGGTGGGCGCCGATGGCAAACCGGTGCGCTTCGTCCCGCAGACGCTGCAGGTAGAACAGCAGCGGGCTGCCCGGCGGCAGCTGGAAATCGCGGCCTGATGGCAGATGAAAGGTCTCGCGACCGGCATTCCGGTCCGGCCCCTTGCTCACGCCCACCACCGGCACATCCTCGGCGCCCTGTTCCGCCAGTGCCGCCAGTACCGCCGAAAGCTGCCCGCGGCCGCCATCGATAAGCAGCAGATCGGGCCATTCGCCGCGCGAATCGTCAGGGTCTTCGGCCTGCAACCGGGCAAAGCGGCGGCCCAGCATGGCGCGCATCATGCCGAAATCATCGCCCGGAACCAGGCTTTCGTCCTTCATGTTGAACTTGCGGTACTGGCTTTTGCGGAAGCCTTCCGGCCCCGCCACCACCATCGCACCCAGCGCATTGGTGCCCATGATATGGCTGTTGTCGTAAATCTCGATACGGCGCGGAGGGCTCTCCAGCTCGAACAGATCGGCCAGCTCGGTGAGCAGCCGGCCCTGGGTGGTGGCTTCCGCGGCGCGGCGGTCCAGCGCCTCGCGGGCGTTGCGGCTGGCCTGCTCCACCAGCTTGCGGTTGGGCCCGCGCTGCGGAACCCGGATCGCCACCCGGTGGCCGGCGCGTTCGGAAAGCGCTTCGGCAAGCAGTTCGCCTTCCGGCAGCGCCCGGTCGAGCAGAATCGCCGGCGGCGGCGGCAGATCGGCATAAAGCTGCGGCAGCACACCCTGCAGCACTTCCGCCTCGTTCAGCCCCTCCACATGGCTGGGGAACCAGGCGCGGTGGCCCCAGTTCTGGCCGCCGCGCAGGAAGAATATCTGGATGCACATGACGCCGGCATCGGCCGCGATGGCGATGACATCGGCATTGGTAAGGCTGTTGTCGGCATTGATGGCCTGGCTGCCCTGGATGAAGGTGAGCGCGCGCAGCCGGTCACGCAGCACGGCGGCGAGCTCGAAATCCTGTGTGGCGGCAGCGGTTTGCATGGCGCCGGCCAACCGCGCCTGCGCCTCCACGGTGCGGCCGGAGAGGAACGCCTTGGCATCGGCAACCAGCTCGGCATAGGCATCCGGCTCGATGCGGCCCACGCAGGGCGCCGAGCAGCGCCTGATCTGGTGGAGCAGGCAGGGCCGTGAGCGGTTGGCGAAGAAACTGTCGGTGCAGCTGCGCAGCAGAAACACCTTTTGCAGCGCGTTGAGCGTGGCATTTACAGCGCCGGCGCTGGCGAACGGACCGTAAAAGACTCCGCTGCCCTGACGCGCGCCACGATGTTTCGAAATGCGGGCGAAATCATGATCTTCGCGCAGGAAGATGAAGGGAAAACTCTTATCGTCCCGCAGCAGCACATTATAGGGCGGCCGCCAGCGCTTGATCAGTTGCGCCTCCAGCAGCAGTGCCTCCGATTCGCTGTTGGTGGTGACGATCACCATGTCGCGGGTCTGGCTCACCATGCGCTGCAGCCGGCGGGGCAGGCGAGCCACCTGGGTGTAGTTGGTCACCCGGCTGCGCAGCGCCCGGGCCTTGCCCACATAGAGAACGGTGCCGGGGGCATCGACCATGCGGTAGACGCCGGGGCGGGCGGGGTGGGTGCGCAGCACGTTGCGGATGGCCGAC
>JBBQIP010000097.1:0-9562 GCA_038325045.1 Sphingomonadales bacterium | reverse complement strand
CGATTGGCGGGGGCCGAGATCGGTGGCGGGAACCCCGGCGCGCAGCCGGAACTGGTCCTCCAGCTTTTCCGCAATCCGGGTGGCCTCGCCCTGTTCTATCCGGCGCGGCAGCAGCATCAGCACAAAGCCCGCCAGCGCCAGCACGACGCCCAGCAGCAGTATTTTTCGCCGGGTAATCATGCCGGCTCAGCCGCGCTCGGCATAGGCCGCCAGCGGCAGCGGCTGGCCAGCCTGCAGCAGCAGCGCCTGCCGGCGGAAGAAGCGCATCAGGCCCGACGGACCCATGCGCGATGGCCCCAGCCCCGACAGGCCGAAGCTGGACTTTTCCGCCTCGCCGATCATCGAGGTGAGCGAGCCGTCGTTCAGGCTCACGGCACCCGCCTGCAATTGCACCGCCAGCGCCTGCGCTTCCGCCAGCGTGCCGGCGAGGACGGCGGCGGACAGCCCGAAATCACCGGCATTGGCCAGCGCGACCGCCTGCTCGGGCGAATCGAACACGGTGACCGGAATCACCGGCCCGAAAGTCTCCTCGCGCATCAGCGCCATTTCGGGCGTTACATCCACCAGCACTGTGGGCCGCAGCCATTTGCCGCCGTGATCCTCCACTTCGCCGCCGGCGAGCAGGCGTGCGCCGTGCGCCACGGCATCGGCAATCTGCGCGGCCACCACATCGGCCTGTCGGCCGTCGATGAACGGGCCGATATGGCCGTGGTCGATCTCGGGCCAGTTGATCTCCACCGCCTTGGCCGCTGCCACCAGCGCATCGAGGAACGGAGCCGCGATGGCGCGCGCCACATATACCCGCTCGATAGACTGGCAGGCCTGGCCGGTGGCGAGCACCGAGGCCCTGAGCGCCACGGCCGCCGCCGCCGCCGGATCGGCCGACGCCAGCACCACCATCGGATCCTTGCCGCCAAGCTCCAGACTGGCGGGGATGAAGGCGCGCGCGGCTGCTTCCCCCACCTTGCGCCCGGTGGCGACCGAGCCGGTGAAGGCGATATAATCCACCGCCTCCACCAGCGCCGCGCCGGTGGCGCCGCCCCCGCCGATGACCGCCAGCACACCGGCCAGCGCCGGCACTTCGGCAATCGCGGCCGCGAGCGGGCCGATGAAGCGCGGCGCCACCTCGCTCGGCTTGATGAGAACCGCACAGCCGGCCGCGAGTGCGGGCACGGCATCGATCATGGCCAGCGTGAGCGGGAAGTTCCAGGGGCTGATGATGCCCACCAGCGGATAGGGGTGGAGCCGGGTGCGGGCGGTTATGCCGGGGATGGCGGTGGCGGTTTCGGCGCTCTCCACCGCCTCGATGAGCGCGGGCGCCTCGCGGCTCCAGCGCGCGATCATGCCCTTTACGCCCTCAACCTCGATCCGGCTGATCTGGCGGCGGCCGGTATCGGCCTCAAGTGCTGCCACCAGTGCCTCTGCATGCCGGTCCAGCGCCTGCGACAGGGCTGCCAGCGCCTCCAGCCGTCCAGCCAGCGGCAGGGCTGCCCAGGCCGGCTGGGCGGCGCGCAGCCGGGCCGCGAGCGCTGCCAGCGCCGGTGCCTCCACCGCTTCGAGATGATGATCGACCAGCCCGCTGCGGGGATTGTGAACGGGGAGCGTGCGCATGGTGCTTGTCATAAGCGGGGGCCGGCGCAAATAACAGTGGCAGCCCGTGTCGCGGGGGCGCTGGCCGCCTTGACAGCGGGGGCAGTGCGCCGTAATGCCCGCCGCTCGCCTGTTGCCGGCCCAAGGGCTGTGCGGCAGGGCAGCCACAGTTTCAGGAAACGTCTCATGTTCGCAGTCGTCCGCACCGGCGGCAAACAATATCGGGTTTCGGCGGATGACCGGATCGTTGTCGAAAAGCTCGACGGCGAGGCTGGCACGATCGTGACCCTCGAAACGCTGATGACCGCCGACGGCGCCACCATCGGCACCGGCGCGGTTACCGCCGAGATCGTGGAGCAGAAGCGCGGTGAGAAGATCATCATCTTCAAGAAGCGCCGCCGCCATAATTATCGCCGCCGCAACGGCCACCGCCAGTCGCTGACGGTGCTCAAGATCACCAGCCTCGGCTGACGCAGGAGTAGCAACCCATGGCTCACAAGAAAGCAGGCGGCTCTTCGCGCAACGGTCGCGATTCGGCCGGTCGCCGTCTCGGCGTAAAGCGTTTCGGCGGGGAGCATCTGCTCGCCGGCACCATCATCATCCGCCAGCGCGGCACCCGCGTGCACCCCGGCCGCAACGTGGGCCTGGGCAAGGACCATACGCTCTATGCAACCTCGGAAGGTGTGGTCACCTTTCATGAAGGCAAGCTGGGCCGCAAATATGTGAGCGTCGATCCGGCGCCGCTGGCCATCGCCGCCGAATAACCGGCAGCAACCAGCACCCGTTTTTGAAGGGGAGCCGGCCACCGGCTCCCCTTTTTCGTTTCCATGCCGTAAAGGTGCGCCGTGCACTTTCTTGATCAAGCCAAGATATTCATTGCTTCGGGCGGCGGCGGCAACGGCTCGGTGTCGTTCCGGCGGGAGAAGTTTGTCGAATATGGCGGGCCGGACGGCGGCGACGGCGGCCGCGGCGGCGATATCGTTTTCGAATGTGTGCCCGGCCTCAATACGCTCATCGATTTTCGCTACAGCCAGCATTGGAAGGCCCAGCGCGGCACGCCGGGATCGGGCCGCAACCGCACCGGGGCGGGCGGCGATGATCTGGTGATTCCGGTTCCGGTCGGCACGCAGATATTGGCCGATGACGATGAGCGCACGCTGATTGTCGATATGGTTCGCGCCGGGCAGCGCGCCATCCTGTTGAAGGGCGGCGACGGCGGCAAGGGCAATGCGCATTACAAATCCAGCACCAACCGCGCGCCGCGACAGTTCCAGCCGGGTTTTCCGGGCAAGGAGCTATGGGTGTGGCTGCGGCTGAAGCTGCTTGCCGATGTGGGCCTGCTGGGCGCGCCCAATGCCGGCAAATCCACTTTTTTGAACGCGTGCTCGAATGCGGTGGCCAAGGTGGGGGCCTATCCCTTCACCACCTTGAAGCCGCAGCTGGGCGTGGTCTCCCACAAATCGCGCGAGATTGTGGTGGCCGATATTCCGGGGCTTATTGCGGGAGCTGCCGAGGGCGTGGGCATTGGCGACCGTTTTCTGGGCCATATCGAGCGCTGCCGGGTGCTGCTCCACCTTGTGGATGCCAGCGCGCCATCGCCGAGTGCGGGGTGGGAGACGGTGCGCCACGAGCTGCAGGCCTATGGCAGCGGGCTGGATGCCAAGCCCGAGATCATTGCCCTTACCAAGACCGATCTGGTGTCGCCGCAGGGCCTTGCCGCCAAGAAGCGCGCGCTGGAGGCTGCCAGCGGCCGGCCGGTGCTCACGCTTTCGGCCGCCACCGGCGCCGGGCTGGAAGTGCTGCTCGACCGGCTGATCGAAACCGTGGCCGCCCGGCCCGAAGTGGCGGCGCGCGCCGAGCCGGCGCGCTGGTCTCCGCTATGAGCGGGGCTGCGAGTGCGGCTGCAAGTGTGGTGCCGGAACCTCTGGCACCCGAAAAATGCGCGCGGCTGGTGGTCAAGGTCGGCTCGTCGCTGCTGGTGGGCGGGGATGGCCAGCTGCACGCCGAATGGCTGGCTTCGCTCGCTGCCGATGTGGCTGCCGCCCGGGCGCGCGGCCAGCAGATCATCCTGGTATCCTCAGGCGCAATCGCGCTCGGTGCGCGGCGGCTGGGGCTGAAGAAGGGTGGCCGGGCGAGCCTTGAGGACGCGCAGGCTGCGGCCGCCGTGGGGCAGGTGGCGCTCGCCGCCGCCTGGTCGGAGGCGCTGGGCGGGCAAGGGATGATCGCGGCGCAGGTGCTGCTCACGCTCGATGATCTGGAGCTGCGGCGGCGCTTTTTGAATGCGGCGGCCACGCTCGACCGTTTGCTGGCGCTGGGGGTGGTGCCGGTGCTGAACGAGAATGACACGGTGGCGACCGGCGAAATCCGCTTTGGCGACAATGACCGGCTGGCGGCGCGCACCGGCCATGCCGGCAATGCGGACGGCGTGCTGCTGCTTTCGGATGTGGCGGGGCTGTACACCGCCAACCCGGCCACCAACCCGGACGCCTCGCTCATCCGCCATGTGACCAGCATTTCGGGCGATATCGAGGCGATGGCCGGCGGTGCCGGTGCGTCCGGCGTGGGCACCGGCGGCATGACCGCCAAGCTGGCGGCGGCGCGCATGGCGACCGCTGCCGGGCTGTCGCTCGCCATTGCCGATGGCCGGGCGCTGCACCCGCTGGCGCGCCACCAGGCGGGGGCGGAGCCGTTCACCCTGTTCAGCTCGCGGCGGGCCAGCACCGGCAAGGCGCTGGGCCGCAAGGTGTGGCTGGCCGGCCGCCAGCGGGTGCAGGGCAAGCTGCATGTGGATGCGGGCGCGCTGGCGGCGCTGCAGGGCAGCCGCAGCCTGCTGGCGGCCGGGGTAACGGCGGTGGAGGGCAAGTTTGCGCGCGGCGATGTGGTGGCGATTTTGGGGCCGGACGGGCCGGTGGGGCGCGGGCTGGCCGGCTATAATGCCGAGGATGCCCGGGCGATCATGGGCCGCCGCAATGATGAACAATCCGCCATTCTGGGCTATGCCGCCCGGGCCGCCCTTGTCCATGCCGATCATCTGGTGCTGATATGAACGCTGAAACCACCATCAACGCCATGGCCCGCGCCGCGCGCGCAGCACTTCCGGTGCTGGCCACCGCACCCACCGCGCTGAAGGCCCGGGCCATCCGCCATGCAGCCGAACGCCTGCGGGCGCGCGCGACCGAACTGCTGGAGGCCAATGCCCGCGACATGGCCGAAGGGGCCGAAAAGGGCCTGACCGCGGCGCTGCTCGACCGGCTGGCGCTCGACCCCAAGCGGGTGGAGGGGCTGGCGGCCGGGCTGGAGGCAGTTGCCGGCCTGCCCGACCCGGTGGGCGAGGAAATTCGCCAATGGACCACTGCAAACGGCCTGGCCTTCACAAGGGTGCGGGTGCCGCTGGGGGTTATCGGCATTATTTATGAAAGCCGGCCGGGCGTTACTGCCGATGCCGCAGCGCTCTGCCTGATGTCCGGCAATGCCTGCCTGCTGCGCGGGGGCAGCGAGGCCGCACATTCGAACGCGGTGCTGCTGGATTGCATGGCCGAGGGGCTGGCCGAGGCCGGGCTGCCGGCGGCCGCCATCCAGATGGTGCCGGCGGGCGACCGGGCACTGGTGGGCGCGATGCTGGCCGCACACGGGCTTATCGATGTGATTATCCCGCGCGGCGGCAAGGGGCTGGTGGCGCGGGTGCAGGCCGATGCGCGGGTGCCGGTGCTGGCGCATCTGGACGGGATCAACCACCTCTATATCGACCGCGCGGCCGACCCTGCAAAGGCGGTGGCGGTGGCGGTGAACTCCAAGCTGCGCCGCACCGCTGTGTGCGGCGCCATGGAGACGCTGCTGCTCGACAGCGCGCTGCCGGCGGCAACCGCGAAAGCCGTGCTGGGCGCTCTGGCCGATGGCGGCTGCGTGCTGCGCGCCGATGGCCCGGCGGCAGCGCTCGAGCCGCGCGCGGTGGCGGTGCAGCCGCAGGATTATGATACCGAGTGGCTGGATGCCATCGCCTCGGTGGCAACGGTGGACGGGGTGGCCGGCGCCATTGCCCATGTGCAGCGGCACAGCTCTGCCCATACCGATGCGATCGTGACCGAGGACGAAGCTGCCGCCGAGGCCTATCTGGGCGCGGTGGACAGCGCGATCGTGCTGTTGAACGCCAGCACCCAATATGCCGATGGCGGCGAATTCGGCTTTGGTGCCGAAATCGGCATCGCTACCGGCCGGCTGCACGCGCGCGGCCCGGTGGCGCTGGAAGGGCTGACCACGTTCAAGACACTGGTGCGCGGCCAGGGCCAGGTGCGCCCCTGAATGAGCGCCAGAATGTGCCGCTGAGCGTGCCAGTCCGCCGAATCGGGCTGCTCGGCGGGTCGTTCAACCCCGCCCATGCCGGGCACCGGCACATAAGCCTGGAGGCCATGCGGCTGCTGGGCCTTGACGAAGTGTGGTGGCTGGTGAGCCCGCAGAACCCGCTGAAACCGCGCGCCGGCATGGCCAGCCTTGGCGAGCGCATGGCATCGGCCGAGGCAGCCGCGCGCCACCCGCGAATCCGCCCCACCACCATCGAGCAGGCGATGGGCACGCGCTATGCGGTGGATACGGTGCAGGCCTTGCAGCGGCGGCGGCCGGGCGCCCGGTTCATCTGGCTGATGGGGGCCGATATTTTGCCCGAGCTGCACCGCTGGCGGCGCTGGCGGTGCTTTGCCCGCACCGTGCCGATTGCGGTGCTGGCGCGGCCGGGCTTCATGGGGCCTGCGCTCAAATCGCCGGCCATGGCCTGGTTGCGGCGCTGGAGACGGCCGGCCGGGCAGGCAGCGCGCTGGACAGACTGGCCGCTGCCCGCCATCATGATACTGGACATCCGGCAGACGGCGCTCTCCGCCACCGCCCTGCGCGCCGCCGACCCCGAATGGAACCGCCGATTCGGCGCCCGCAATACCCGTAGGAAAACCAAGCCTTGATCCAAGATACGCCGAACCCGGAAACGCCCGTAGAGGCCGCCAAGGCACCGCCCGCTGCCAAAAAGCGCGCAGCACCCCGCAAGCCCAAGCAGAAGCCGCTGCCGGCAGACCGGGTGGATGAGATGCACGCGATGGTGCTGAAGTCGCTCGACGATGACCAGGCTATCGAGGTGGTGACCATCGCGCTCGCCGGAAAATCGACGATTGCGGACTTCATGGTGATCGCATCGGGCCGCTCCGGGCGGCAGGTGGCATCGATGGCGAGCAAGATTGCCGAGCGCGCCAAGGCGGACTTCGGGCGGATTCCGCGCGTGCAGGGGCTTGCCACGGCCGATTGGGTGCTGATCGACCTTGGCGATATCATCGTGCACCTGTTCCGGCCCGATGTGCGCCAATTTTATGCTCTGGAAAAAATGTGGTCGATGGAGCCGGGCGAGCCGAGCCTCAAAGCCTGAGCCATGCGCTACCATATTCTCGCGCGCGGCCGCATCGGGCGCGGGCCGGAAGCCGATCTGGTGGCGCGCTATGCAGCCCGATTGGGCAGCCGACTGCTGGTAACCGAACTCGGCGAGCGCGCCGCCTTTCCGCCCGCACCAGCCGGCTGCCGCACCGTGCTGCTGGATGAACGCGGCGAGGACATGGCTTCGGCCGCCCTTGCCCGGCAATTTGGAAGCTGGCGCGACGACGGTGTGCGCGAGGCCCGCTTCCTGATCGGCGCTGCCGATGGGCACAGCGAGGCCGAACGCGCCGGGGCCGACCTGCTGCTGGGCTTCGGCCGCGCGACCTGGCCGCATATGCTGGTGCGCGCCATGCTGGCCGAACAGCTGTACCGGGCGCAGACCATTCTGGATGGGCACCCTTATCACCGCGAATGAAGCTGGGGTTTGAGGGAAGGATGCCTCCGGCGGCCGGAGGCGCGCGTGCTGCCCGTTTCAGGGGGTTCCTTGGCGGGCTGGGCTGTGCCAGAAGCCGGGCATGATCGATGCAGAATGGTGGGACTATGATGATGAAGCCGAGTGGGCGGAGGCCGTTGCCGGCGACATTGCGTTTCTGATCGAGCAGGCGCTTGAGGCGCGGGGCCGCGCCTTCATTGCGCTGCCCGGCGGGGACAGCCCCTGGCCGGCGCTGGAAAAGCTGGCCAAGGCAAAGATCGAATGGGCGGATGTGACGATTATTCCGACCGATGAGCGGCTGGTGCCGCCCACCGACCCGCGCAGCAATGTGGGACGGCTGGCGCGGCTGTTTTTGCCCCTGAAAGCTCGTGTGGTGCCGCTGGCGGCCGGCGAGACCGATGCCACTGCCGCTGGCCGCGCTGCCGATACACGGCTTGCCGATCTGGATTGGCCGCTCGACCTGGCGCTGCTCGGCGTGGGCGAGGATGGCCATATTGCCAGCATATTCCCCGGCCCGGATTATGATGCCGCGATGAACGGCCCCAATGCGCGGCGCGCGCTGGGCGTGCACCCGGACCCGATGCCCGCCGCCATGCCGGTGGACCGGGTGACGTTGACGCGCGCTGCCCTGGCATCGGCCCGGGTGGTCACGCTGCTGCTGCGCGGCAAGGCCAAGCGGACCATGCTGGAAGGCGCTATAAAGGGCGGCGCTTCCAGCCCGCTGCCTGTGGGGCGGCTGCTCTCCGAGCTGGAGATGGATATCGACATCCACTGGTGTGCGTGAAGCCTGACCGGGATCAGGATATTGCAATTGCTGACTAGGTGAAGATGCGCGGTCTGGCTAAAGGCCGGGGCCTTGGGCCAATTGTGCGCTGCAAGACCGGATACCCGAATATGAAGCTGTTGGTCAGTGCTGCTGTTGCATCGGTTGCATTTGCTTTTGCGATGCCGGCGGCGGCGGCCGTGGTGCTGACAGCGCCGGTTTATTCGCAGGATTTCGACACGCTGGCGACCACCGGCACCAGCTCGACCCTGCCGCTCGGCTGGTCGATCAACGAAACCAGCGCCAATGCCAATGGCCTGTACACCGCCGGCACCGGCTCTTCGGCCACTGGTGACACCTATAGCTTTGGCGCGAGCGGCAGCAGCGAGCGGGCGCTGGGCGGGGTGAGCAGCGAAAACCTGATTCCCAGCTACGGCGTGCAGATCACCAACGGGCTCGGCGGGCCGATAACGGCGCTTTCGATCAGCTATTTTGGCGAGCTCTGGCGGAGCGGCAACGCGCTCGCCTCTCCCGATGGGCTGGTTTTCGCCTATTCGCTCGATGCCACCAGCCTGTCGAGCGGGACTTTCACCAACTTCTCCGCGCTCGACTTCAACGTGACCCCGGCTGGCAGCACCGGGCTGCGGGACGGCAATGCGGCAGCCAATCGCACCGCGATTTCCAGCTCGCTTTCGGGCTTTTCGCTCGGCATCGGGCAGAGCATCTTCCTGCGCTGGACCGACCCTGATGTGTTCCGCGCCGACCATGGGCTGGCCATCGATGATGTGCAGATTACTGCCACCTTCCAGCAGACACCTGCTGTTCCCGAGCCGGGCACCTGGGCGATGCTGATTGCGGGCTTTGGGCTGGTTGGCGGCACATTGCGCCGCCGGCGCGTGCTGGAACGGGTGATCAACGCGGCCTGACAGCGCCCTGTTCGACAAGGCTGCGCGCACAATCTAGAATCGAATCGCGCGCCGGGCGGGTTTGCCAGCCCAGCCGGTCGCGGGCGTGGCTGGTATCGCAGCGGCGCACACGGCCCAGTTCGCTGGTGACCATCCGCACTACCGGATCGAAACGGCCGACCAGCCGCACCGCGAAATCGGGCAGCTTGAGGCTGGGCACCTTGCGCGCGTCTGGCCCGAGTTCGGCTTTCAATATGGCGGCAATCTCGGCCAGCCACAGGAAATCACCGGCGCCGATAAAGCGCTCGCCGTCGAGGCCGGGGGTGACCATGGCCTGATAGTGGAGATCGGCGATGTCGCGCGAATCGACTACCGCGAAGCCGAGCCTTGGCAGCCCCGGCATGTCGCCCGCCAGCAGCTTGCGGAGCGCCTCCAGCGAGGTGGAATAATCGGCCGAGAGCA
>JBBQIP010000096.1:0-9567 GCA_038325045.1 Sphingomonadales bacterium | reverse complement strand
GGTAGGGTCAGCACTTCCCTCCCCAGCTTCGCGGCAGCTTCGCAAAATGCGTACTGGGCATCGAGCGTCGAAAAACTGTTGTAGGTCCGAGTTGTGTAGCGATCAAAACTGTTGGTCGCACCCTTGCCTTCGAAACGGCGGAAATGGCCCACCATAACCGCCTGCGAACGCGCCAACTCGGCCGAGTGGTGTCGAAGCATCTCATTATAGTTCCCAACTGTTCGTAGAAACGGTGAGAACTGGCACTGCAGTGCTGCGACATTGAGCGCAGCTCGAAGCGACCAGACTGCATTCGCCTCAATTTCAGCCGGGGTCGGCGATCTGAGTACGACTGCAGCCGGAACCATGAATCCACTTCGGCTTTGAGATGGTGTCGCTGCAATTTGAGCCGTTGCCGGGCCTGTCACCAGCACTGCCGAGGCGACCGATGCGAGCTTGGCCAAACTCAGCCAGTCAGAGAGCCGGCATCCAAGTGTCTGGGCGGCTATCATTGCCTGAACCTCAGCCAAGAATACTGCCAAGCTGCAGTGCCACGGACATGTCTCCATCAACC
The DNA here is from genome assembly GCA_038325045.1 of Sphingomonadales bacterium. GTDB lineage: Bacteria > Pseudomonadota > Alphaproteobacteria > Sphingomonadales > Sphingomonadaceae > Sandarakinorhabdus. The sequence goes on along the minus strand of JBBQIP010000096.1, from coordinate 9,014 downwards.
TTCAGCTTGCCCATCATGAACGCCATCTGGGCATTCTGCTTGCCCGAAGCAATGTCCATGAAGTCTGCCATGGTAACACGCACCGTGCAGTCAACTGGGCCATCTTCGTTGGTAACCACTGCGGGAGAGACCTTATCGTCGATGCGCACCAGCCCATCGTCACCAAAATCGAACTTCACCGACTTGTTGAGCATGCCGCCGTTGCCAACCCGGCTTTTCATCTGTTCGGTAATCGCATCGAGGCTCATCGAAAAATCCTTTCCAGGAGGCAAAAAAAGGGCCGCCTTTCGGCGGCCCTTTCTACACGCCTGAGCGGCGCTGTCGAGTTACTGAGCGGCCGGAGCTTCAGCAGCCGGAGCCATCGGGTCAACCGCAGCGTCAGCAGCAGGAGCCATGGCGTCAACCGCCGGAGCGGCTTCCATGGTGGCGGCATCAGCGGCCGGAGCAGCTTCCATCGGGGCTTCAGCAGCCGGAGCGGCTTCAGTGGTGGTGGCAGCCTTTTCGCCGCAAGCAACGACAAACAGCGCAGCGCCGGCAACGAGAGCGGCGGTCTTCAGCTTCGAAACAGTGTCAACCATGTGATGCTCCTTGATGGTGTCCCCGTGCCAGCGTGACCTCACGCTGGTCCCAGGAGGCGTTGGATTGGTTCGCCCTAATCCCCCAACCTGAGTAGGGTATTAGCAGATATTTTGCGATGCTCAAGCGTCATGGTGGCAGGCTGTTCATATTTGGCGAGGAACCGAGGAAAGTGAAGCCGCTATTGGCCCGTGTTTTCGCCACCTATCGCCTCTAACAGCCATGGAACGCCCTTTTGTAGCGCCGAATCGACTGCACCCATGTCGGCTGGCACGCCCAGTGAAGCCAAGCTCGCTACCGGATCAGTGAGCCCGCAGGGCAGGATGCCGGCAAAATCTCGCAATTCTGGCGATACATTGATGGCGATCCCGTGCGTGGTCACCCATTGTCGCACCCGCACTCCCAGCGCCGCGATCTTGGCCGGTCCGTCGGCGGTCTGAACCCAGACGCCGATCTTGCCTTGGATCAGCCACCCCTCCACGCCCTGGGCTGCGAGCGCGCCGATGATCCAGGCTTCGAGCCCTGCCACGAACCGGCGCAGGTCTCGGCCGCGCGCTCCAAGGTCCAGCATCAGATAGACCACCCTCTGGCCCGGACCATGATAGGTGTAGCGACCACCGCGGCCGGTCTGAAACACCGGCAGGGATGCCGGATCGAGCAGCTCGTCGGCTTTGGCGCTGGTGCCGGCAGTGTAAAGCGGCGGGTGCTCGACCAGCCAGATCAGTTCGCGGGCTGTTCCGGCCCGTATGGCGGCGGCGCGGGCGTCCATTGCGGCAAGCGTCTCGGCATAATCCGACAGGCCGGCCGAAACCTTCCATTCGGGCGCCATGCTCACAGCCCTGCCACAAAGCCCCTGATACTGCCCAGAAGCAGTTCAGGCTCCTCCAGGCTGGCGAAATGGCCGCCGCGCGGCATATCGGTCCAATGCACCACATTATAGCCCCGCTCGACCATGGGCCGAGGCGGGAATGCCAGCATATCGTGGGGAAAGCTGGCCACGCCGGTCGGCACTTCCACCCGCCGCTCCTCCGGCATGGCAAAGCCACCTTCCAGAAACATGCCCCGGTAAATCCAGCTGGCGGTCAGGAAGCTCCGTGTCGTCAGATATATCATGATGTTGGTCAGCATCATGTCCATGCTGTGCGCAGGATCTTCAACACTGTTGCCGCTCCAGGCAACGAATTTTTCCGCGAACCATGCCGCCACGCCCATCGGCGAGTCCATCATTGCAAAGCCCAGGCTCTGCGGTTTGGTGCCCTGTACTTGCAGATAGCCGGTCTCGGTCGCGGCCACCGCCTGCGCCCGCTTGAGCCACGCAACATCCTCGGGCGTTTCGGGCCGCATGTCGGCGCTGCGCAGCCCATAGCCGTTCAGGTGGATCGCCTCCACGCGCTCGCTGTCGAGGCCGATCCAGCCGCCGATCACGCAGCCCCAGTCTCCGCCCTGATACAGATAGCGGTCATAGCCGAGCGCAGGCATCAGCTTGTCATAGAGCGCAGCAACCGCCCGCGGCCCCAACGGGTTGCGTGGCCGGTCCGACCATGCATAGCCAGGCAGCGATGGCGCCACGACGTGAAACGCCGGCTGGCTTTCATCCTCGGGCTCGGCCAGCCGATCGATTATAGCATCGAACTCGAGCACCGATCCGGGCCAGCCATGCGCGATAAGCAGCGGCCGCGCATCGGCGCGGGGCGATGGCCGGTGGATGGCGTGCAGGCTGAAACCGGGCTCCACTCCCACCCGCACATGCGGGTGCCGGTTCAGCCGCCCCACTGCGGCGGGCCAATGAAACTCGTTCAGCCAATAGGCGCGCAGTTTTTCCATATAGGCGCGGTTGGCGCCGTGCGCCCAGCCGGCGTCTTCAGGCTCCTCGAAAAAGCGGAAGGCGCGCACCCTTTCCACAATCCACGCCGTTTCCTCGGGCGCAACCGGAACCGTGAACGGGGTTATGCTCAAGCCGCCAGCCCCAGCTTGCGCTCCAGCTTCACCCGCTCGGCAATGAGATCACTGGCCTTTTCGGCAATCATGATGGTCGGCGCATTGGTGTTGCCCGATACCAGATATGGCATCACCGAGGCGTCCACCACGCGCAGCCCCTCCACCCCGTTCACGCGCAGCCGGCTGTCCACCACCGCTGCTTCGTCGGCGCCCATCCGGCAGCTGCCCACCGGGTGATAAATCGTCTCGCCCCATGCGCGCATTGCGGCCACCAGCGAGGATCTGTCGGTCACCTTGTTGCCGGGCCAGCACTCTTCCTGGCGGTAGCGGTCGAAAGCCGGCTGCCGGCCTATCTCGCGCACCATCTCCACGCCGCGTGCCAGTGTCTCTACATCCTCGGGCGCGCTCAGATAGCGCGGGTCTATCGCCGCTGGCGCCATCGGGTCGGGCGAGGCAAGGCGGATTGTCCCTCGGCTTTCGGGCCGTAGCTGGCAGATGTGCATCTGATAGCCATGTTCGGGGTTCATCGCCCCGCGCCCGTGCGGCTCACCCTTGTAGGGCATGAAGTGGAGCTGCAGGTCAGGCGCCGCCAGCCCTTCGCGGCTGGACAGGAATGCCCCGGCGGGCGTGGGCATGTGCGCGGCATTGCCCGAGCGGCTCACCATCCACTGGCCAAGCGCCTTCAGCTTGTTGATGAGCCGGACATTGCTGTTGAGCGTTATCGGCTCGCGGCACGACCATTGCACTATCATGTCCAGATGGTCCTGCAGGTTGCCGCCAACATCGGCCCGGTCGCACACCACCGGCACGCCCATCGAGCGCAGATGCGCCGCCGGCCCAATGCCCGAAAGCATGAGCAGTTGCGGCGAGTTGATGGCGCCGCCGCACAGGATCGTCTCGCGCGCGTGCAGCGTTTCGGTGCGGCCGGCGCGGCGCACTGCAACGCCCGTGGCGCGCCGGCCTTCCACCAGCACCCGCTCCACCTGCACCCCGGTCATCACCGCAAGGTTGGGCCGCTTTTCCACTTCCTGGGTCAGATAGGCCTTTGCAGCCGAAAAGCGGGCACCGTCCTTGATCGTGGCATCGAAGATGCCGGCGCCCTCGAACTGCGAACCGTTGAAGTCCTCGGTCTGCCTGTAGCCAGCCTGGACACAGGCATCGATAAAGGCCTGGCTGAGCACATGCGGAAGCGCGCCCTTGCGGCTGGTATGGAGCGGCCCGCCCGAGCCATGAAAATCATCACCCCCCCGGTCGCTGTCTTCGGCGCGGCGGAAATAGGGCAGCACATCCGACCAGCCCCAGCCGGAAAGGCCAAGCTGCGCCCAGCGATCATAATCGCTGGCATGGCCCCTGATATACACCATGCCGTTTATCGATGAGGAGCCGCCCAGCACCCGGCCGCGCGGCCAATACATCGGCCGGCCAGCCATTTCGGCCTGCGGCACCGTCCAATAGCCCCAGTCAAACTCGCTGTCCTTTTCGGGCGGAATGATGTTGGCAAGGCCGCCGGGCATCTGGATCAGCATGTTGTTGTCGCGGCCGCCGGCTTCCAGCAGCAGTACACGCGTGCCCGGGTCCGCACTTAGCCGGTTCGCCAGCACGCAGCCGGCAGAGCCCGCGCCCACGATGATGAAATCCCAGATGTCAGAGGTACGCGCCATAAGACCATCCCCAATCCGGCGCGACCCTAGCCCAGCCACGCCGCCGTGCAACCCGGCAAATCGGCCAGCCGCGGCCACCAGATGGCCTTCAGCCGGGCAGGAGAGACTTCAGCGGCACCTCCGGGTCGGCCAGTGCCGCCAGGTCAGGCGCCACGGCCTTCTCCACCAGCGCCTTGCCCTGCACATAATCCCTGACCATGTTCACACAGTCCAGCGCCACCACCCGGCCTGCGCGCAGGTACACCAGGCTGAACCGCCCGTCCTCCGGGCGGCCGCGCAGCACCCTGGCATCATGGCCCAGGCTCAGGCCTACGGTCTGCAACCGCAGGTCATATTGGTTGGACCAGAACCATGGCACGGCATGATAGGGCTTTGGCTCGCCCACCAGCAACCGCGCCACCACGGCCGCCATGTCATGCGCGTTCTGCACCGATTCGAGCCGCAGCACCGCCCCGTCCGAAAAGGGGTTGGCGTGCGCCGCACAGTCTCCAATCGCCAGCACATCGGCAATCGTGGTGCGGCAATATTCATCCACCAGCACGCCGCCTGCGGCACCGGCAGCGCCCGCCGCCAGCAGCGGCGCCACCGCCGGCACTATGCCTATGCCCACCACCACCAGCTCGGCCGGCACCAGCGATCCATCCTCCAGCCGCACGCCGGTCACCCGGCCGCCCGCGCCCTCCAGCGCCACCACCCCGGCGCCCAGCCTGATGTCCACCCCTTCGGCGCGGTGGCGGGCAAGGTAGAAGTCGCTTATCTCCGGGCCGGCCACCCGCGCCAGCAGCCGCGGCGCCGCCTCCAGCACCGTCACGCTCAGCCCGCTCTTTACCAGCACGGCGGCGGTTTCCAGCCCGATATAGCCGCCGCCCACAATCGCCACGCGCGGGCCCGCCGGCAGTTCGGCCTTCAGCGCCTCCACATCGGCCACCGTGCGCACCATGTGGCAGCCGGCAAGGTCTGCGCCGGGGCAGCTCAGCCGCCGCGCCGCACCGCCAGTGGCCCAGATCAGCGTGCCATAGCCGGTCGCATTACCGGCGGTATCGATCACCTGTTTGCGCGCCGCATCCACCGCTTCTATCCGCCGCCCGGTCAGCATCGCCACGTCGCGCTCGGCCCAAAAAGCCTCGGGGCGGATAAGCATCCGCTCAAACGCCTTTTCACCGGCCAGAAACTCCTTGGAGAGCGGCGGCCGCTCATAGGGCAGCTGCGGCTCCTCGCCCAACACGGCGATGCTGCCCGCAAATCCCTGCTGCCTGAGCGCAATCGCCGCCTGCGCCCCGCCATGCCCTGCACCGGCAATCACCACGTCGAAGCTCGCCATCATTCCTGTCCTGTCCCGTCATAAAGTCGCCGCTGCTTCCCATTTCGCGGGCCACCTGCCAAGAGCGCGGGCATGGATATCGCCGGCCATCCCGATTCCGCCGCCTGGGGGCACCTCACGGCCCGCACCCCGCTCGTGCGCCGGCTGCTCGCCAAAAATCCCTCGCCCTTCACCTACACCGGCACCGGCACCTTTGTCGTGGGCCATGGCACCGTGGCGGTCATCGATCCCGGCCCGGCAGACCCGGCGCATCTGCAGGCGCTGCTCGCCGGGCTGGCCGGCGAAACCGTGTCGCACATCGTCATCACCCACACCCATCTCGATCACAGCCCGGCCGCCCCGGCCTTGCAGGCGGCCACCGGCGCCCGCATCACCGGCTGCGCGCCGCTGGTGCTGTCCGATGATGGCCCGCGCGCCGATGCCGGCTTCGATGCGAGCTACGTGCCCGACCGGGTAATGGCCGAGGGCGAGAGCATTTCTGGCGGAGAGGGCAACGGCGCCTGGACGCTTACCGCCGTCGCCACGCCGGGGCACACCTCCAACCATCTCTGCTATGCACTGGCGCAGGAAAAAGCGCTGTTCACCGGCGATCATGTGATGGGCTGGTCCACCACCGTGGTCGCCCCGCCCGATGGCGACATGGCGGTCTATATGGCCAGCCTGCGCAAGCTGCTGGACCGCGACGATGCCGTCTACCACCCCACCCACGGCGAGCCGGTAACCGATCCGCAGCGCTTCGTGCGCGGCCTCATCACCCACCGCAAGCAGCGCGAAAACCAGATATTGAAGCTGCTCGGCCAGGGGTCGCACACCATCCCGGCCATGGTCGCGGTCATGTATGCGGCCATCGACAAGCGGCTGCACGGCGCCGCCGGCCGTTCGGTACTGGCGCACCTCATCGATCTCGAACAGCGCGGCATTGTCCGCCACCAGCACGAAGACTGGAGCCTCGCCGGTGCACATCCGGCCGGTTGAAGCGGCAGATGCACCGGCGATTCAGGCGATTTACGCGCCCATCGTCGCCACCACCGCAATCTCGCTCGAGGATACGCCCCCCGATACGGCCGAAATCGCCAGCCGCATCGGCGCCATCATCGCCGCCTACCCATATCTGGTGGCGGAGGAAGACGGCACGCTCGCCGGCTTTGCCTATGCCAGCCAGCACCGCACCCGGTCCGGCTATCGATATTCGGTAGATGTCACCGTCTATGTGGCCGGGCACGCGCAGCGTCGCGGTATCGGCCGTGCGCTCTATGCAGCGCTGCTCCCGGCCGCCCGGTCGCTTGGGTATCACGCAGCCTTTGCCGGTATTGCACTGCCCAATCCGGCCAGCATCGCCCTTCACGAGGCGATGGGCTTCACCCCGGTGGGCACCTATTATCAGGCCGGCTTCAAATTCGGTCGCTGGCACGATGTCGGCTGGTGGCAGCGACTGCTCTGATCGGCCTTTCCAAGGGGCAGGGCCAGCCAGCATGAACTTTTAGCAGGGGTGACGCGTCCCGGCCGCCCCTCTATACCGCCCGCATCACTGCTTCGGGATATTTGCCTTCATGAACGCGCGCACTATCGGTCGCGGCCTGTCCTGGCTCGGAATCGGCTTGCTGCTCGGCCTCGGCATTGCCGCCGGCGGCGCGCGGCTGCTGCCCGACCGCTGGCCGGCGTGGCTCGGCGGCCGCGAAGATCCCTTCACCGTGGCGCTGTCGTCATTGGTGGCGGTGCAGCGCCAGTCGAAACTGGTGGTGCTCACCGCGCGCTTCAGCTCGGTCATCACCTCGCGCCAGCAGCGGCTGGGTGGCCTGCTCAGCGCGTCCAAAACCCTCATCATCCCCGGCATCGTCCGCTACGAGGTAAACCTCGCCGCCCTCGATCGCAGCCGGCTGTTGTGGGACCGGCCGAGCGCCACCCTCACCATCTTCGCGCCGCGCCCCGTGGTTGCCGGCCCCGAAGTGCAGCTGGCCCAGGCGCGTGAATATCGCGACGGTACGCTGCTGATGGCGCTCACCAATGCGGAAGAGGCGCTGGATGCCGCCAACCGGGCAGCGGTCGGTGCCGATATGCTGGCCCAGGCCCGGGCGCCGGTGCTGGCCGGCATGGCCGATGAAGCAGCGCGCGATGCGATCCAGCGGTTTTTCCTGCTGCCGCTCCACGCCAGCGGCAACACCCAAGCCAAGGTGAAGGTGACATTCGTGGTGCCGCCCTCTACAGCAGCCGCCCCGGCACCGGCAGGATAGGCCCATGAACGATCTCGTGAACCCGCTCGGCGCGCGCACCGCCACCCCCTCGCTCGATCTGAAGGCCGAGATCGCCCGGCTCAAGCAGGAGCGCGGTGCGATCATCCTCGCGCATTATTATCAGGATCCCGAAATCCAGGACCTTGCGGATTTCGTGGGCGACAGTCTCGATCTCAGCCGCAAGGCTGCCGCCACAGATGCCAGGGTCATCGCCTTTTGCGGGGTCAAGTTCATGGCCGAGGTCGCCAAGATCCTGTCACCCGATAAAACCGTGGTGCTGCCCGATCTGAAGGCCGGCTGCAGCCTTGAAGACAGCTGCCCGCCCGAACAATTCGCCGCCTTTCGCCGCGCCCACCCCGATCACCTGAGCCTCACCTACATCAACTGCTCGGCCGCAGTGAAGGCAGAGAGCGATATCATCGTCACCTCCTCATCGGCTGAAAAGATCATCAACCAGCTGCCGCGTGACCAGAAGATACTGTTTGCCCCCGACAAGCACCTCGGCGCCTGGCTCAACCGCAAGACCGGCCGCGACATGCTGCTCTGGGATGGCAGCTGCATCGTGCACGAGCGCTTCTCGGTAACGGAACTCCTCAAGCTCAAGGCCCAGCACCCGGCCGCCCCGGTGCTCGCCCACCCCGAATGTCCCGAGGCGATCCTCGATCTTGCCCATTATGTCGGCGCCACCTCGGGCATCCTCAACTATGCGCTGAACAGCCCGGAGCCGGTGGTGATCGTCGCCACCGAGCCCAACATCATCCACCAGATGCAGCTGAAGGCCCCGCACAAGACCTTCATCGGCGCGCCCGGCGCCGACGGCAATTGCGGCTGCAACATGTGCCCGTTCATGGCACTCAACACGCTCGAAAAGCTCTACCGCGCGCTCCGCGACCTGCAGCCGGAGATCATCGTGCCCGAAGATGTGCGGCTGCGCGCCAAGGTGAGCCTGGACCGGATGCTGGAGATGGCCGGCAATGTCTCGGCAGTCCCAGTACGCGGCGACTGATCGCGGTGACTGAGTTTGCGGTTCCCGGCTTCGATCAGCCGGCCTTCATCCAGAGCACGCTTGCCGAGGATATGGGGCAGGGCGGCGATGTCACTTCCGCCGCCGTCATCCCGGCCGATGCCATGCTGAACGCCGTGATGGCCAGCCGCGAAGCCGCAACCATAGCCGGCCTGCCGCTCGCCGCCGCCTTTTTCGCAAGCCTCGATCCCCAGGCGCGCATTGAAACGCTGGTGGCAGAAAGCCAGGCAGTCCTCCCCGGCACCGCGCTGATGCGGATCAGC
>JBBQIP010000095.1:0-9709 GCA_038325045.1 Sphingomonadales bacterium | reverse complement strand
CCGGTCCATCACCCCGCCATGACCGGGCAGGATGGTGCCCGAATCCTTCACGCCTGCCTGGCGCTTCAGGCCGCTCTCCAACAGGTCTCCCAGCACCGAAAGCACTGCCAGCCCACCGCCGATGCTGGCCATGGTCAAGGTCCAGCGCCCCAGCCCGCCGGGCAGATACAGGCTGGCCGCCGCACCAGCCACAACCATGGCCGCTACCACGCCGCCAATTGCCCCCGCCCATGTTTTGTTGGGGCTGATGGAGGGAGCGAGCTTGCGCCCGCCCAGCGCGCGGCCGGTGAAATAGGCTGCGATATCGGTTGTCCAGACCACGATGAGCAGCAGCGCGACTGCAGCCAGCCCTTCGCTCAAGCCCCGCAGCCAAAGCAGCGACAGCGCCGGCATCCCGCAATACAGCAGCCCGGCCGCTGTCCAGAAGCCCTGCCGGCGGTCCATCGCCCGCGCAAAAATCCCCGCCAGACCGGCAGCACCGGCCATGGCGAGCACAAGCTCCCCCTGGCTCACCAGCCCGGCCAGCGCCATCACGCCTGCCAGCAGCACCAGCCCGATGCGGCGAATGCTCATCGAAAGCCGCATCATCGAGGCCCATTCCGCCCACATCAACAGCGTTGCCACTGCCACCAGCGCCAGAAAAGCCAGCCCGCCGGCTGCCAGCGCCGCCAGCGCCACCGCCACCAGCGCCAGCCCGGTCAGTATCCGCAGTCTCAGGCCGCCCGCTGGCGCCACCGCCTCAACGCCCCCCAAAACGCCGCTCCCGCGTCGCAAATTCGGCGAGCACGGCAGCGAGAGCGGCCGCATCGAAATCCGGCCACAGCATTTCGGTCACCACGAACTCGGCATAGGCCGATTGCCAGAGCAGAAAGTTGGAAAGCCGCATCTCACCCGAGGTTCTGAGCACCACATCGGGCGCCGGCCAGCTGGCAGTATCCAGCCTTGCTGCCAGCTGCGCCATGTCTATGGCGTCTGGCTCCAGATGCCCGGCCTGCACATCGACGGCCAAGGCCTTTGCGGCGCGCAAAAGCTCGTCCTGCCCGCCGTAATTCAGCGCCATAACCAGCGTCATCCGCGTGTTGCCGGCGGTGAGCGTGCGTGCATCCTCCAGCGCTGCCACCAGATCCGGGTTGAGCGCCCGCCAATTGCCAATGAAGTCCAGCCGCACGCCATTGGCATGGAGTTCCTTCACTTCCACCCGCACATAATGGCGGAGCAGGCCCATCAGATCGGACACTTCCTCGGCCGGCCGCTTCCAGTTCTCGCTCGAAAAAGCATAGAGCGTCAGCACCTCGATGCCGAGGCCGGGCGCTGCCTCCACCACCCGGCGCACCGCCTCCACTCCCGCGCGGTGGCCCGCAAGCCGCGGCAGCCGCCGGCGCTGCGCCCAGCGTCCATTGCCGTCCATGATGATCGCCAGATGGCGCACGCCGCCCAGCCCCGAGGGTGTGGCGCGAGCGCTTTCGTCAGCCGAGGCCAGCGCGCCGCTCACCGCCCCAGGATTTCCTTTTCCTTCGCGCTGGCGGCGGCATCGATATCGGCCACTGCCTTGTCGGTAATCTTCTGCACCTCGGTTTCGTGGCGCTTTTGCTCGTCCTGGCTGATCTGGTTCTTCTTTTCGGCGGTCTTCAACGCCTCCATGCCGTCACGGCGCACGTTGCGCGCGGCAATCTTGGCATTTTCGGCATAGCTGCTGGCGAGTTTTGCCAGTTCCTTGCGGCGATCTTCGGTCAGATCGGGAATCGGCAGCCTCAGCGTCTGGCCATCGGTAATCGGGTTCAGGCCCAGCCCGGCCGATCGGATCGCCTTTTCAACCGGAGTCACGTTGCTCTTGTCCCAGACCTGGACCGCGAGCATGCGCGATTCCGGCACGGTAACGGTCGCCACCTGCGAAAGCGGCATGGACGAGCCATAAACCTCCACCGTAACCGGATCGAGCAGCGAGGCGGCGGCACGCCCGGTGCGCAGGCCGCCCAGATCGGCCTTCAGCGCCTCAACAGCACCGGTAGAGCGGCGCTCCAGATCGCTGCGCCAGGCGCCTGCATCGAATTCAGCCAAGGTTCTTCTCCTCGCTTGTCACAATCGTCGAAACGCCTTCGCCGCGCAGCACCGCTGCCAGTTCGCCCGCCTTGCGAATGTTGAAGACGATGATGGGAATCGCATTATCCCGGCACATGGCCACAGCGCTGGCATCCATAACCCGCAGATTATCTGCCAGCACCTTTGAAAAGCTCAGCCGCTCATAGCGTTTGGCGCCGGGCACCAGCTTGGGGTCGGCATCATATACCCCGTCGACCGAAGTGCCCTTCAACAGCGCGTCGCAGTTCATTTCGGCCGCACGCAGCGCAGCGCCGGTATCGGTGGTGAAAAACGGGTTGCCGGTGCCGGCGGCGAATATCACCACCCGGCCCTTGTCGAGGTGCCGCTCGGCGCGCCGGCGGATATAGGGCTCGCACACGCTGGGCATGGGGATGGCGGACTGGACGCGGGTGGAGATGCCGATATTCTCGAGCGCATTCTGCACCGCCAGCGCGTTCATCACGGTGGCGAGCATGCCCATGTAATCGGCCGAACCACGGTCGAAGCCCTTGGCGGCCGCAGCCAGCCCGCGAAAGATGTTACCGCCGCCCACTACCAGGCAAAGCTGGTAGCCAGCCTCGACAACGGCCTTCACTTCGGCTGCGATCCGCGCTGTTTCCACCGGGTCGATGCCATAGGGCTCATGGCCCATAAGCGCTTCGCCGGACAGCTTGAGCAGGATCCTTCTGAAACCCGTTCGCACCATCACCTGCCCATCATTATCCCGCCCGAAGCCTTAGAAGCCGGGGGCGACAAAGGAAAGGGCCAGTCACTCCCGGCCCATATCCCCCGGGCAGGCAGCCGCTCAACGCCCAGCGGCGGCTGCCACCTCGGCGGCAAAGTCCTTTTCCTCGCGCTCGATGCCTTCACCAAGCTGCAGGCGCACGAAGCTGGACACCTTGATGGGGGTACCGGCCGCCTTGGCCGCTGCCGCCACGATATCCCCTACCTTGGACTTGCCGTCGATCACGAACACCTGGGTGAGCAGCGCGTTTTCCGCGGCAAATTTGCGAACCCCGCCTTCGATCATCTTCTCGATGATCTCGGCCGGCTTGCCGCTGGCGGCGGCCTTTTCCCGCGCGATGGCGCGCTCGCGCTCCACCAGCGCCGGATCAAGGCCGGTTTCGTCAAGCGCCAGCGGGTTGGCAGCGGCGATATGCATGGCAATCTGCTTGCCCAGCGGCTCCAGCACATCGGCCGGCGCAGACGATTCGAGGCCGACCAATACCCCGATCTTGCCAAGGCCCGAGGCGGCGGCATTGTGCACATAGCTGGTGACCACGCCTTCGCCCACTTCCACCAGCACCGCGCGGCGGAGCGACTGATGCTCGCCGATGGTGGCAATGTTGTGGGTCAGCCGGTCATGCACGCTGCCGTCCGATTCGGGATAGGAGGCGGCGAGCAGCGTATCGACATCGCTGCCCAGCTCGGCCGCAATCTGCGTTACTGTGCGAACAAAGCTCTGGAACACCTCGTTCTTGGCCACGAAATCAGTTTCGGAATTGACCTCGACAAGCGCGCCCTTGCGGCCCGAGACGGTCACCCCGATCAGCCCTTCGGCCGCCGTGCGCCCGGCCTTTTTGGCGGCCGCTGCCAGCCCCTTGGTGCGCAGCCAGTCCACGGCCGCTTCCATGTCGCCGGCGGTTTCGTGAAGCGCCTTCTTGCAGTCCATCATGCCAGCGCCGGTGCGCTCGCGCAGGTCCTTGACCATGCTCGCGGTAATTTCAGCCATGATAATTCCTCTTGCTTGTGGGCGCACCCCAGGTGGACGCGCCGCATTGCACCCCGATGACAAACCCGTTTCAACAGGCGCCGGATCAGCCAGCGCGCCGTGTCAGGCTTCGGGTGTTGCTGCCACTTCAGCTTCAGCGGCGGCTTCCGGCTCGGCGGCGGCTTCCGCAACCGGCTCGGCTGCTGCAACCGGCTCGGCTGCTGCAACCGGCTCTGGCGCAGCCACCACGGCCTCGGCCGCCATTTCGGCCAGCACCGGCTCCATCACCGGCTCAGCCATGGCGCCGAGATCGCGGCCGGAATCGGCCATGCGGCCCTGCGAAGCCTCGATCACCGTATCGGCAATCGCGTTCACATAGAGGAGGATGGCGCGGCTGGCATCGTCGTTGCCCGGCACCGGAAAGGCGATGCCGCTCGGATCGGTGTTGGTGTCGAGCACCGCGATAACCGGAATACCGAGCACATTGGCTTCCTTGACCGCCAGCTCTTCCTTGTTCACATCGATGATGAAGATCACATCGGGCAGCCCGCCCATGTCGCGGATGCCGCCGAGGCTCAGCTCGAACTTGTCGCGCTCGCGGGTCAGCTTCAGCACTTCCTTCTTGGTCAGGCCCATGGTGTCGCCCGACAGCTGGTCTTCCAGCGTCTTGAACTTCTTGATCGAGCCCGAAATCGTCTTCCAGTTGGTGAGCATGCCGCCCAGCCAGCGGTGGTTGACATAATGCTGGCCGCAGCGGCGCGCGGCTTCGGCAATCGGGTCCTGCGCCTGGCGCTTGGTGCCCACGAACAGCACCTTGCCACCGGCCTGCACGGTGCCGCGCACGAAATCGAGCGCGCGTGCGAACAGCGGCACGGTCTGCGAAAGGTCGATGATGTGAACGCCGTTGCGGTCACCGAAGATGTAAGGCTTCATCTTCGGGTTCCAGCGGTGGGTCTGGTGGCCGAAATGGGCGCCTGCTTCGAGCAGTTGCGCCATGGAAACGACGGGTGCCGCCATGATATCAAACTCCGGTTGAGCCGCCGCAGGGGAGTGGTCAGGACAGTCCCGACACCGGATATGGCCCCCTGCGTGGGGATTTGGTTGAGCGGCGCGCCTAAACGATGGCGCGCGCCCGGTCAAGCAGCGTCAGCTGCCCGGGGTCACCTTCAGCAACTTGCCGTCCTCGCTGTCGGTCAGCAGGTAAAGCTCCCCCTGCGGGCCTTCCACCACATCGCGAATACGGTCGCCGCGGTCGGTCAGCAGCCGCTCTTCGCCCGTAACCTTGCCGCCCTTCAACACCAGCCGCACCAAGGCCTTGGAGGAAAGGCCGCCAACCAGAACATTGCCCTTCCACTCGGGAAATGCCTTGCCGGAATAAAAGATCATGCCCGAAGGCGAGATCACCGGATCCCAATAATAAACCGGCTGCTCCATGCCGGCCTTTTGGGTAATCCCCGCGCCGATAGGCTTGCCGGTATATTCCTCGCCGTAGGTGATGGTTGGCCAGCCATAGTCCTTGCCCTTTTCCACCCGGTTAAGCTCGTCGCCGCTCTGCGGCCCCATCTCGATATCCCAAAGCTGGCCGGTTTCGTCGCGCGCCGCCGCCAGCACGTTCCGGTGGCCCCAGGACCAGATTTCAGGCTTGGCGCCGGCACGGCCGACCAACGGATTGTCGGACGGCACGCTGCCATCCCGGTTGATACGGACGATCTTGCCGAAGTGGCTGCCAAGGTCCTGCGCCTGCACGCGGCCGGCGAGGTCCGAACGCTCGCCCAACGTCACGAACATCCGGTTATCGGGCAGAAATTCCATTCGCCCGCCGAAATGCTTGTTCGAATTAAGCGTAGGCATCATCCGGAAGATAACCTGCACGCCTTCGAGCGCCGGCGCTTGCGCGCTGCCACCAAGCTTTGCCCGTGCAACCGCCAGCCCGCTGCCACCCTCGCGCGGCTCGGCATAGGTCATGTACACATACCCGTCGCCCGGCGCGCCCACGTCCATCATCCCGCCCTGCCCGCTGGCCTGAACGCTCGGCGCGCCAAGGATCGGCGGAGACTTGCTGCCATCCGCACCGATAATCAAAAGGGTTCCGGCCGCCTTTTCGCTCACCAGAAAGCGCCCGCCGGGAAGCAGCGCCACACCCCAGGGCTTGTTCAGGCCGCCGGCGATTTCGGTCACGGTCATCTTGGCACTGGTGGTCACCGCTTCGGCGCGGGTCTGGCCCGGGAAGGCGGGAATGGCTTCAGGCACTTTCTTTTCTCCCTGCTGCACCGGCGCGGCACAGGCCGGGTCGGAAGCAACAAGCGCAAGGACGAGGGGGAGAGCGAAAGCACGCATGGGGGAGCCTTTATCTGGGAAGATTTAAAGGCCTTTTAGAGGAATATTGCGGGTTGGGCGAGGGGGGGCTGAGGTACAGCAGCGCGTGTCAGGAAAAGGGGCCGCGGCAAAGCCGCGGCTGGCGTCGGACGGGATAGGGCGGGAAGGCCGCCCGACCCGCCGGCCGGGCTTGCGCCTGTCGGCGCGCAGTCTGCGCGCTCGCGGCGCGGCGCCTAATGCTGCGTTTCCGGCATCCCCACCTTCAACCCATCCAGCGCCGGCCCGGCAGTTATCTGGCAGGCCAGCCGGCTGGTGGCAGGGTCGAAACTGTCTGCCAGTTCGAGCATCTCGATTTCGGTTGCGGAGCGTTCGCCGGTTGCGGCCTGCCATTCGGGCGGCACGAAAACATGGCAGGTCGCGCACGCTGCATTGCCCCCGCAGTCCCCGTCGATGCCGGGGATGCCGTTTGAAAGCGCCCCTTCCATCAAAGACATGCCGTCCTCCAGATCGACCGCATGTTCGGTGCCGCCGAATTCCACATAGGTTATGCGTGCCATCTTGATCCTCAGCGCTCGATTTCAACCATCATCGATTTATAGCCCTTCACGAAGCTGGAAGGCACGCGGTCAGGCTCGGCAAGCACCTTGATGTTGGAGAAGCGCTTCAGCACCTCCTCCCACAAGATCTTCAGTTGCAGCTCGGCCAGCCGGTTGCCAACGCAGCGGTGGATGCCGAAACCGAAGCTCATGTGCTGGCGCGGCCGCGCGCGGTCGATGAGGAAGGCATCCGGGTTCTCGATCGCCCGTTCATCGCGGTTGCCCGAGACATACCACATGCCCACCCGGTCCCCCTTCTTGATGAGCTGGCCGTTCAGCTCCACATCCTCGACCGCGGTGCGCCGCATATGGGCGAGCGGGGTCTGGTAGCGGATGATCTCGGATACCATCGGCTCGATCAGCGAATGGTCGGCGCGCAGCTTGGCATATTCGGCCGGATTCTCGTTCAAGAACAACAGCCCGCCGGTAATCGAATTGCGGGTGGTATCGTTGCCGCCCACAATCAGCAGCACCAGATTGCCCATATATTCCATCGGCACCATGTCGCGGGTCGCCGGGTTGTGCGCCAGCATGGAGATCAGGTCGCCCTTGGGCTCGGGGTCGTTCACCCGCTCGTTCCACAGCCCGGTAAATTGCACCAGCATCTCGAACAAGATCGCCCGGCGCTCGTCGCGGGTCGGGTTGCCGGGCATTGTATCGTCAGCTGTCGCGATATCGCTCCAATAGGTAAGCTTGCGCCGCTCCTCGAAGGGGAAATCGAACAGCGTCGCCAGCATCTGCGTGGTCAGCTCGATCGAAACCCGGTCCACCCAGTCGAAAGGCTCACCGACAGGCAGTCCGTCAAGAACCTCAGCCGTGCGCGAGCGGATAAGGCTTTCGAACGCCTTCAGATTGGCGCCCGACACAATCGGGTTCACCGCCTTGCGCTGCACGTCATGCTTGGGCGGGTCCATGGCGATGAACATCGGCATGATGAAATCCGAATCCATGTCCCGAAGCGTGATGCCGCCCAGATGCGCGTCCGAGGAAAACACCTTGTGGTTGGTATCGACCGCCATGATGTCTTCCCAGCGGGTGACCGACCAATAGCCGCCGCCCAGCCGTGATACCTCGCAGCGGTGCACCGGCTGTTCGGCGCGCAGCCGCTCCCACCATGCCCAGTGCGCGTCCGCCGTCCAGAAACGGGCGTCGGTGATGTCGACCTCGCCCAGCGGCGCGGTGCGGAGATAGTCCATAAGGGCTGCCCGGTCCTCGGGCGCGCCGCCAACACCGGCGATGCCGGCGTTTACCAGCGCCAGCCTTTCCTCATCGATCAGCTTCAGTTGCGTGGCCACCGACCAACCCCTTCCAGTTCTCGAGTCCCATTATTTGCGTACGTACACTCCGCGCAATTAAAGCGCTACTCATATTCTGCCGGAAAGGTGCGTGTCCGGGGAGGCTTGCTCTTGTGGCAGGCGCGCTCCCGCCGCACTATTGCGCGCATGAATTCCCGCTCCCCGCCGATAAGCGAAAGCCTGGCCCGCATCGCCGCCGCCATGGCCGCCGCCACCGATCGCGGCCGGGTGGCCGATTATATTCCCGAGCTCGCCAAGGTATCGCCCGGCCATTTCGGCATGGCCGTAGTGACCGCCAGCGGCGAGGAATTTGTGGCGGCCGATGCCGACATTCCCTTCTCCATCCAGTCGGTCAGCAAGGTGTTCGCGCTGGTCGAGGCACTGGCCCAGCACGGCGATGCGGTTTGGGAGCGGGTGGGCCGGGAGCCATCGGGCTCGGCGTTTAATTCCATCGTCCAGCTGGAGGCTGAAGCTGGCCGTCCGCGCAACCCGTTCATCAATGCCGGCGCCATCGCCGTTACCGACATGATTGCGGCGGGCAATGACCCGCGCGAGGGGCTGGGCGCGATCCTGCGGCTGGTGCGCGCCCTGGCGGGCGATGACAGTATCAATGTGGACGGCGCGGTTGCCTATTCCGAAGCCGCCACCGGCTTCCGCAATGCAGCACTAGCCAATTACATGCGCGCCTTCCGCACCATCATCGGCCCGGTCGAAAATACGCTCGATGTATATTTCCACCAATGCGCCATCGCCATGAGCTGCCGGCAGCTGGCACGCGCCGGGCGGTTTCTGGTGCACGAGGGCCGCTGCCCGACCAGCGGCCGCGCCATCGTCAACCCGGAGCGGGCGCGGCGATTGAATGCGCTGATGCTCACATGCGGCCATTATGATGCCTCGGGCGAATTCGCCTTCCGGGTCGGGCTGCCCGCCAAATCGGGCGTTGGCGGCGGCATATTGGCCATTGCGCCGGGGCGCGCGTCCATTGCGGTCTGGTCTCCCGGCCTCGGTGCGCAGGGCAACAGCCTGCTCGGCACCCAGGCGCTCGAAATGCTGGCCGCCGAACAGGGCTGGAACGTGTTCAACCCGGATTTGTAATCGCGCCGTTCAGCGCACCACCGAAAGTTTCGGCTCGCGGGTGCCGGCAGTTATCCGTGCGATGGCGGCGGAAAGCTCATGGTCGATCAGCACATCTTCGGCCAGCTTGATCCGGGCGAGACCGGCGGCGGTAGGTACTTCCGCAATCACCACCCCGCGCCCGGCGCCGCGAGCCGGCTCCACCAGCAGCGCCAGCTCCACTGCCTGCGCCACGCTTTCCAGCCGCACCACAAGCTCGGCGGGTGCGCGCTTGGCCACTTCGGACAGCGCACTGGCACCGTGGATGCGGATCCGCGCCACATCCTCACCCTCGCGCCAGGCGAGTTCGGCCTGCAGCAGCACCAGCGGGTCTTCCTTCGCCAGCCGCTCAAGCCGCTCCTGGGTTTCGGGGCTTGAGCAGGTAGCCCGGTATTGGCCCGAACGGTCGGAAAGGACGACCACCATATAGCGGTCATCCACCGCTTTCAGATGGCCGCGGCGCTGGTTGCCGCCATTATTATTGTAGGTCCGCCACTGCACCTCTTCGATAAGCCCGGCCAGCACCGCCGGCTGGCGGCCACCGCCCGGCGGCGCCGGCATGCCGGTACATTCGGCATGGGTCATCGCCCCCCTGCCCT
>JBBQIP010000094.1:0-9892 GCA_038325045.1 Sphingomonadales bacterium | reverse complement strand
CGCTTTCTCGCATATTCGGCCGCCCGCTCGGCCGAGGCCAGGAACACGATTGCAGTGCCATCGGTTACCTGTCCGCAGTCCATCTTGCGGGTTCGGCCCTCTACCACCGGGTTGGCGCTCTCGTCGGTGGTGAAGCTCGCGGGCGTGAACTGCCAGGCGCGGGTCTGGGCGTTGGGGTTGTTCTTGGCATTGCCGAAG
The DNA here is from genome assembly GCA_038325045.1 of Sphingomonadales bacterium. Taxonomy (GTDB): domain Bacteria; phylum Pseudomonadota; class Alphaproteobacteria; order Sphingomonadales; family Sphingomonadaceae; genus Sandarakinorhabdus. Next base: position 9,694 of record JBBQIP010000094.1, on the reverse strand, counting down.
TTGATCTCGGCGATCCGCATCAGATGGCGATAATCCAGCCCGTAACGCCGCTCATACTCCTCGGCCAGATCGGAGAACGCCCGTGGCCAGACGAAGCGCGCATCTTCGAATTCATGGCCGGCCCAGGCGGCGGCGCCCAGATATTCAGCGCCGGTCTGCGCCGGCACATTCTTCATCTGCTCAAGCCCGATGACCGCTGCCAGCCCGTAGCGCCCAGCCTCGATCTCGGCAGCTGCAGCCAGCACGGCGATGCTGCCTGAAGCACAGGCAGCCTCGTGGCGCGCGCTTGGCATGCCGTTGAAGCGCGGATCGGACTCGGCAAAAAAGCCGCCCAACAGCCCCTGCCGGGCGAACAGCTCGGCCACGAAATTGCCGACATGGCCGGTTTCTATCTCATCTGCGTCGAGCGCGGTCGCGGCCATCCCTTCGCGCAGCGCCTCGCCAAAGGCATCGGCAATTTCCATGCCCTGCCGGTCCCAATTCTGCGCGAAATCGCTCTGCCAGCCGCCCAGAACATAGACCATGGCGTCACTCCCTCATCGTTGGGTCGGTTGTACAAGTGATTTTGGCCCGGGCCAATTCGCCGGCTGTCGGGTCAGCCGTTCAGTGCCTGGCCTCAGGGGTGTTTGCGAACATGGTTTTCCAGCTCGTCGAAAAACCGTTCCAGATTGTGCAGCACATTGACCTTGAACTCGTAATTCACGTCCGGCCAGTTTGATTCGATGATCGGGCTTTCGTCCACCTTTTCCGAATAGGCCGCCGCCATGCCCTTTATGTAATCGCTGTCGAGCTTGATCTCGCCCATCTTGTCGAGAATCCGGAGCTGCACGATCATCATCTGGCGCACCAGCATCTCGAGCGCGGTAATTCTCGCGACCGCCGCTACGGGGTCCAGTTCGACATCATGGTCGGGGCGTTGATCATCGTCATCGGCCATGCCTTCAGCCTAGCGTGAACCGGCCCGATGCGCCAAGACAATGCACCATGTCGACCAGCGCCCCGCCCCGTACACTCGCTGTTTCCATCGAACGTTTGCCGGTGCGCGGCGCGTTCGTGATCGCCCGTGGTTCGCGCACCCATGTCGATGTGGTGGTCGCAACTATCGAGGCGGGCGGCAATCGCGGTCGCGGCGAAGCGACCGCTGTCTATTACCGGGGCGAATCGGCGCAAAGCGTGGCCGAGGCGGCGACCGCGATGTCCGGCGCCATCGAGGCGGGGGCCAGCCGGGCCGACCTGCTGGTGCAGATGCCCGCAGGTGCCGCGCGCAACGCCCTTGATTGCGCCCTATGGGACCTGGAGGCGAAGAACCAGGGCACCAGCGTTGCGGCCATGCTCGGCCTGCCGCCGCTGCAACCGCTTTTAACCGCTTTTACCATCAGCCTGGGCGCGCCGGGCGCCATGGCGGAGGCGGCCGCAGCGGTGCGGGGCCGCGAGCTCATCAAGGTCAAGCTGGGCGGTGAAGGCGGCTGGCAGGCCGATGTGGAGCGGATGGCGGCTGTGCGCGCGGCTGCTCCCGATGCGCGCTTCATCGTGGATGCCAATGAGGCCTGGGGTGGGCAGGATGTCGGCCGGATTGCAGCCCTGCTGGAACCCTACGGCGTGGAGCTGATCGAGCAGCCGGTGCCGGCGGGCCGCGACCATGAGCTGGAGAGGGTGCAGACGGCCGTGCCGCTCTGTGCCGATGAAAGCTGCCACGACCGTGCCAGCCTCGATGCTATTATCGGCCGCTACCGGTTCATCAATGTGAAGCTGGACAAGGCCGGCGGGCTTACCGAGGCCCATGCTCTGGTGCATGCCGCCCGGGCGCGGGGGCTGGGGGTGATGACCGGCTGCATGCTCGGCTCTTCGCTGGCGGTGGCGCCGGCGTTCATGGTGGCGGTGCAAAGCGACTTTGCCGATCTCGATGGGCCGTTGCTGATTGAGGACCGGCCCGACGGCATGCGTTTCGAGCACAGCGATGTCTGGCCGCCGCACGCATCGCTATGGGGCTGAGCCGGGCCTTGCCTGAGGCTGAGCGCCGCAGGTGGGTTGGTGTTTCCCTGCAACGCCATACTGCTTTAGAGGAAGCCGATGGCACCGCGTTCTCCTGTGCAGCCCGCAAACCGCCGCGCGATCATCGACCGGCGCCAGCTTGCTGATGGCCTTGATGCCCGTCTGGACGCCCTGCGGAGCGAAGGCGAGCGCCGGGCCGAACTCGGCCGCACCATTGCTGGCGCGCTGGCCGCCGGCAATGCGGAGCTGGCCAGGCGGCTTGCCAGCAACCCCGCCAAGGGGCTGGAGCTGGCAGCGGGGCGCGCCTTCCTGATCGACCAGCTGTTGCGGCTGGCCTATGATGCGACCGTTACCCGGCTGTTTCCTGTGGCCAATCATACCACTGCCGAGCGGATCGCGCTTGTTGCCATGGGCGGCTACGGCCGCGGCCAGATGGCGCCGTTTTCCGATATCGACCTGCTGTTCCTCACGCCGATGAAGCGCACCGGCTGGACCGAGCAGGTGATCGAGACACTGCTCTACCTGCTTTGGGACCTGGGGCTGAAAGTGGGCAATGCCAGCCGGACAGTTGACGAGGCAGCGCGGCTGGCGAAGGGCGACCATGTGATCGCCACCGCGATGCTGGAGGCCCGGTTCATCTGGGGAGACCAGCCGCTGTATGAAGAGGCGATGCGCCGGTTCCGCAGCGAGGTGGTTGCGGGCAGCTCGCGCGCCTTCATTACCGCCAAGCTGGCCGAGCGCGAATCGCGGCACCAGCGGCTGGGGGACAGCCGCTATCTGGTGGAGCCCAATCTGAAGGACGGCAAGGGCGGCCTGCGCGACCTGAACACGCTCGACTGGATCGGCCGCCATGCCTTTGATGCGGCGTCGGTCACCGATCTTGTGGGGCAGGGGCTGCTGACGGCGGAGGAGGCCCGGCAGTTTCGCAAGGCCAAGCGGTTCCTCTGGGCCGTGCGGATCAATCTTCACGACATTGCCGGCAGGGCAGAGGAGAGGCTGACCTTCGATGTCCAGTCCGAACTGGCCCGGCGGCTGCGCTATGCGGACCGCAGCGGCATGTCGGCTGTCGAGCGGTTCATGCGCCATTATTTCCTGATCGTGCGCACGGTCGGCGATCTGACCGGGCTGTTTCTGGCGCAGCTTGATGAACAGACTGGCCGGCGGGCCTGGCTGCCGGTGATCACCAGAAAGCCGGCGCGGCTGAACGGGTTCACGCTGCGCCGGGGCCGGCTCGGCGTGCCTTCGGACAGCTTTTTTGCCGAGGAACCGGCCCGGCTGCTGGAACTGTTCGCGATTTCCGCTCGCGAAAGGCTGGCCATCCACCCTGAAACCATGCGCCAGGCCGCGCGCGACAATAACCTGATTGATGAGACAGTGCGCCGCGACAAGGCAGCAAATGCCTGGTTCCTGGAAGTGCTGACCGACCCGCATGACCCGGAAAAGGTGCTGCGCTGGATGAACGAGGCAGGCGTGTTCGGGCGGTTTGTTCCGGATTTCGGCCGGGTGGTCGCGCAGATGCAGTTCGACATGTACCATCATTATACGGTCGATGAGCACAGCATCCGCGCGATCGGACTTATTGCCCGCATTGCCAGCGGCTCTCTCGCCGCCGAGCACAGGCTCAGCAACAAGCTGCTCAGCCAGCTGGCTTCGCGCACCGTGTTGCACGTGGCCGTGCTGCTGCACGATATCGCCAAGGGCAGGGGGGGTGACCACAGCATATTGGGCGCCGATATCGCCCGCAGGCTATGCCCCCGGCTGGGCCTGAACGCCGCCGAGACCGAGACCGTGGCCTGGCTGGTGGAAAACCATCTGCTGATGAGCCGCACCGCCTTCAAGCGCGATCTCGCCGATTTCAAGACCATCCTCGATTTTGCCGAAGCCGTGGCCTCGCCGGAGCGGTTGCGGCTGCTGCTGCTGCTCACCGTGGTCGATATCCGCGCTGTTGGCCCCGGGGTGTGGAATGCCTGGAAAGGCCAGCTGCTGCGCGAGCTTTTTGAAGCCGCCGAGGAAGTGCTGCGGCGCGGCCACAAGCAGAAGGGCCGGGCCGAGCGCATTGCCGCCGCCCAGGCCCAGCTGGCCGGGCAGCTGGGCTGGGAGGCCGGGCGGTTCGAGCAATATCGCCGGCGCTTTGCGGACAGTTACTGGATTGGCGAGACCGCCGATGCGCTGGCCGCGAACGCGGCGCTTATCGCCGGTGCACAAGCCAGCGGCGAGGCGCTGGCAATCGATTGCCGGCCCGATCCGGCCTCGGGCACCACCATGGTAAGTGTGCTCGCCGCCGACCATCCGGGGCTGTTTTACCGGATTGCAGGCGCGATCTCGCTTGCTGGCGGCAATATTTTCGATGCTCGCATCCACACCACCCGGGATGGCCAGGCGATCGATAATTTCACCATCGCCGATCCGCTTGGGCAGCCGTTTGCCGAAGCCGGCCAGCTGGCGCGGCTGCAGCGATCGGTGGAAGATGTGCTGCGCGGGCGGGTGCGCCTGGCAGACGGGCTGGCCAAACGGCCGCTGGCGCGGCGGCGCGCCGAGGTCTTCAAGGTGGAGCCTTATGTGATTTTCGATAACCGGGCCTCAAACCGGTATACGGTGGTGGAAATCGGCGCGGCCGACCGCCCGGCGCTGCTTTATGCCCTCACCCGCGTGCTGTTCGATGGCAAAGTAACCATCCACTCCGCCCATATCGCCACCTGGGGCGAGCGGGCGACCGACACTTTTTATCTGACCGACCTTACCGGCGCTAAAATTGTCGACGCATTCCGGCTGGCAGCGCTTGAAAAGCGCCTGCTTGCCACAGCCGCCGCCCCCTCGCGTCGTACAACCGACAAGCTGCCCGTCCGCGCCCCGGCTGCCGCGCGACAAGCGACCATGGCCAGCTGATGCTCAGCCGAGCTCGCGCAATGCCATTTACGATCCGATTCCGATCCAGAGCGCGATCATGGTGACAATTGCCAGAAACAGCGAAACTGCGAGAATGATGCGCACGCGGTTCTGCGTTCGGCCCGCGCGAGCATCCTCGGTGTTCAATATCGTCCTCTGCTGGTCCAGTGGTTCCGCCATATTGTTCTCCATTGGGATATGCTGCGTGCGAAACCATAACGCCGGCTTGGCCGCTATTGTTTCATGGCCGTAGACTCGCGCGCGCCCGTTGACGCGCCGGCACTGAAGCCGCTTAACGAACTGATATGAAGGAGGCAGCGCCATGGCAGGCCCGACGCTCGACGATTGGAAAGCACTTGCCGCCCGCGAAGTGAAGGGCGCAAGCCTGGGCTGGGACAGCCCGGAGGGCATTCATGTAAAGCCGCTCTATACCGCAGCCGACCAGCCGGCTGCCGATCCCGGCCTGCCGGGGATGGCGCCGTTCACCCGCGGCGTGCGCGCTTCCATGTATGCTGGCCGCCCTTGGACCATCCGCCAATATGCGGGGTTTTCCACCGCCGAGGCATCGAACGCCTTTTACCGGAAGAACCTTGCAGCCGGCCAGAAGGGGCTTTCGGTTGCCTTCGATCTTGCCACCCACCGGGGCTATGATTCGGACCATCCGCGCGTGGCCGGCGATGTGGGCAAGGCCGGTGTCGCCATCGATACGGTGGAGGATATGAAGATCCTGTTCGACGGCATACCGCTCGACAAGATGTCGGTGAGCATGACGATGAACGGTGCGGTGATCCCCTGCCTCGCCTTCTACATTGTGGCGGCGGAGGAGCAGGGGGTGGCGCAGGGCGCGCTCGACGGCACCATCCAGAACGATATTTTGAAGGAGTTCATGGTCCGCAACACCTATATCTATCCGCCTGCGCCCTCGATGCGGATCGTTGCCGATATCATCGCGCATTCCTCCCGCCACATGCCGCGCTTCAACAGCATTTCGATCAGCGGCTATCATATGCACGAAGCCGGGGCGACCGCGGTGCAGGAGCTGGGCTACACGATTGCGGACGGCATGGAATATGTCCGCGCCGCCTGCGCCCAGGGGCTCGATATCGACGAATTTGCGCCACGCCTCAGCTTCTTCTTCGGCATCGGCATGAACTTTTTCATGGAAGTGGCAAAGCTGCGCGCCGCCCGCCAGCTCTGGGCCAAGACCATGGCCGGGCTCGGCGCCAAGGACACGCGCTCGATGATGCTGCGCACCCACTGCCAGACATCGGGGGTGAGCCTGCAGGCGCAGGACCCCTACAACAATGTGGTGCGCACCACGGTGGAGGCGCTTGCTGCCGTGCTGGGCGGCACCCAGTCGCTCCACACCAATGCGCTTGACGAGGCGATTGCGCTGCCGACCGAATTTTCGGCCCGCATCGCGCGCAATACCCAGCTGGTGCTGGCCGAGGAGACCGGCATTACGCGCGTGGTCGATCCGCTGGGCGGCAGCCATTATGTGGAGGCGCTGACCGCCGAACTGGTGGCCGGTGCCGAAGCGCTGATAGCCGAGGTGGAGGCTATGGGCGGGATGACCGTGGCGGTGGAAACCGGCGCGCCCAAGCTGGCCATCGAGGCTGCGGCATCGGCGCGCCAGGCGCGGATCGACCGGGGTGAGGAGGTGATCGTGGGCGTGAACCGCTACCAGCCGGCCGGCGAGCAGCCGCTCGACATATTGGATGTGGACAATGTGGCGGTGCGCGCCAGCCAGATCGAGCGGCTGCACCATGTGCGCGCGAACCGCGACGAAGCCCGGGTCGCGGCCAGCCTGGAGGCGCTGCGGGCGGCTGCGCGCGGCACCGAAAATCTGCTCGAGACAGCGCTGGAGGCGGCCCGCGCCCGAGCGACGCTCGGGGAGATTTCGAGTGCGATGGAAGATGTTTTCGGCCGCCATGCTGCTGTCGTGAAGATGGCGCGCGGCGTTTATGCGGAGGCCTGGAAGGGCGACCCGGCCTATGACCAGGTGGCCGAAGGCGTGGCCGCTTTCGAGCGCCGCAAGGGCCGCCCGCCGCGCGTGCTGATCGTGAAAATGGGGCAGGACGGGCATGATCGCGGCGCCAAGGTTGTGGGCTCCGCGCTTGCCGATCTGGGGTTCGAGGCCACGGTCGGCCCGCTGTTCCAGACCCCCGAGGAGGCGCGCGAGCTGGCGCTGTCGCTCGATGTGGACCTGGTGGCGGCCTCCAGCCTTGCCGCCGGCCACCGCACATTGGTGCCGGCGCTCATCCGCGAACTGAAGGAAGCCGGGCGTCCGGATATCCGCGTCATCGCCGGCGGTGTCATCCCCACGCAGGACTATGACTTCCTGCGCGAAGTCGGCACCGCTGCCATCTTCGGGCCGGGAACCAACATCGTGGAGAGCGCAGCGGACCTGCTGCGGCTGCTCGGGCACAATATGCCGCCGGCAGCCGGAGCCGTAGTTTAAGCCTGATTATTTTTATCTTATCGCAACAAATGGTCTGGGGTTGATGATTTTATAGTGATTTTTTGTAAAGTTCGCCGTCCTTATTAGCGCTGAAGATAATATTACCTATGATAGGATATTGATCGTCGCTGATTGGTGGAAAATCTATGCGCCCATTTATCGTCGTTACAGCTTGTCTGGCTGTCACGGTATGCGCTCCCGTCGAGCTGCGTGCAAAGCAGCTCTTTGCGCTTTACGACGGGCCTGATGCCGTAAAGGTCGGCAGTGGTGGCACGCGTGTCGACAAGAATGGAATCCAATATTGGACGCAGGGCGCCCCGGTTCGTCCCTTTCGCGTGCTGGGAATATTCGACGATTCCCGCAAGGATCGATGGTGGGACGGTGACGCTATTGGCAGCAAATCGATAGCAAAGAAGGTTGCGGAACTGGGCGCTGACGCCGTCATCGTGCTCGACAAAAACACGAAACTATCTTCAATCAATACGCTGTCGGAATATTCATACAATGGATCTTTCGGTGGAACAGCCAACAGTTTTGGAGGATTCGGCAGCTTCGGAGGTTCCTATTCAGGCTCTGGATCCGGATTTTCGACGACATTTGCGATCAACAGGGTCACGACTCGCCTGCTGGTAGTTCACTATCTCACCGAGAACGAACTATCTGAACTAAAAGAGGAAGTGGCAAAGGCTGCATCTGCCGAAGGGGTTCTGCCCCAGGCGCTGCGTACCTCAGCGGCCAGCGCCGGACAAGACTATGGTTCCAACGGAGACGGACCTCGACGCCGTCCCGCAAAAACGCCTTCCGGTTATTGTCTGGATGTGCCGCGCGGTTATGCCGGCACCGGATCGCTCAATCGTCCGGCAATAACCTCGGCCGCGCCCGCCTGCTGGTCGGTTGTTCAATAGCCGCACCAAAAAAATCTTCGGGCTGAAGCGAGCCGACTCGCTGCGAACCGCTTGGGAGCGCCGCTTTGCATTGCGCCCGGCCAACGAGCCGGGCTAGGATTGTTGCATGGTTGCATCTCTCTCTCCCACGGTATCGGTTAGCCAGCAGATTTTGCCCGGCGAGGTTCCGGCGCTGGCGGCGCAGGGCTTTACGGCGCTTATCAACAACCGGCCCGATGGCGAGGCTGCTGGACAGCCGGCCGGTGCCGAGATCGAGGCAGCCGCGCGCGCTGCCGGCATGGCCTATGTGGCCATTCCCATCGATCATTCGGGCTTCGGACTGGCGCAGGTGGAGGCGATGGCGAACGCCCTTGCCGCCAACCCTGGGCCAGTGCTGGCCTATTGCCGCTCGGGCTCGCGCTCGGCGCATCTCTGGGCGCTGGCAGAGGCGTTCAGGGGGGAGGACCCGGTTGGCCTGCTGGAAGCGGCAGCCGCAGCCGGCTATGATATTTCGGTGCTTGCCGGCATGCTCCGCCAGCTCGCCGCGCGCGCCGGCTGAGCGGGCCGGCCGGGAGAGTGGTCTGGACCTCGATCTTCGGCATTGTGACGTTGGTGCTGCTGGCGCGCGCTCTCGGCTTTTCAGGCCGGACGAGGCTTACCGATGCCGGCAAGGCGGCAGCGATCGCTGCCGAAGCCCTGGCCGGCTTCGACCCGGCGGAAGCAGCGGTGAGCGAGGATGCCGGTGCCGCGCTGGTTGCCGCCCGCGATGGCCGGCTGGCGCTGGTGCGGCCGTTTGGAGACAGGTTTGTGGTGCGCCCGCTGGCCGGCGCGCAGGCGCGGCTGGAAGGCGAGGTGCTGCATCTAACACTTGCCGAGCCGGGATTCCCCGACAGTAAGCTGCAGCTGGGGCCTGCGGCTGCTGCATGGGCGGCGCGGCTGTGAGCTTTCCCGATCCGGTGCAGCTGGCCATTCCGGCGTTCATCATTGCAATGATCCTCGAGATGGCGGCGGTTCGCGGCGGCGCGCGCGGCGGCTATGAGTGGCGCGATACCGCGACCAGCCTGTTGATGGGCCTGGGCAACACCATGGCAGCGGTGCTGGTGGGCGGCGGAATTGTCGCCATCGGCACCTGGCTGTACCAGTCCAGGCTGCTCGATGTGCCGCTCACATGGTGGTCAATCGCGCTGTGCCTGGTGGGCGAGGATTTCACCTATTACTGGTTCCACCGCACCGCGCACCGGGTGCGCTGGTTCTGGGCCAGCCATGTTATCCACCACAGCTCGCAGCACTATAACCTGTCCACCGCGCTCCGGCAGACATGGACCGGCTTTGTTTCGCTCAGCTTCGTGTTCCGGCTGCCGCTGTTCCTGATCGGATTTCCGCCCGAACTGGTACTGTTCTGCGCCGGGCTCAACCTTGTGTACCAGTTCTTCATCCATACCGAAGTGGTGGACCGGCTGCCTTTCGGGCT
>JBBQIP010000093.1:0-10096 GCA_038325045.1 Sphingomonadales bacterium | reverse complement strand
CACAGTCGTTGAACCTGTTCATCCCTGCGGATGTGGAGAAGTGGGACCTGCTGATGCTGCACTTCCGCGCCTGGGAGCTTGGCATCAAATCGCTCTATTACCTGCGCTCGAAGAGCATTCAGCGCGCCGGCTTTGCGGGCGGCGTGGAGGCGGACAACACCTCTGCCGCGCCGGTTATGGACATGGAAATGCGGGATTATGACGAGTGCCTGGCGTGTCAATGACCAAGCCGGCCATGAGCAGCGCGCAGCGCAGCGAATGGACTCGGCGCAGCGTCCGGCCGGCGGGGCAGCCAGCCATGCTGGCTGAACCCGTCCGACGCCCGGGCGCGGCTTTGCCGCGACCCGCTGCCTACGCTTGCGCGGCTTTGCCGCGACCCTCTGCCGGTCGACCGTGCAATATTGCCTCCGGCGGCTGGGGCCTCAGGCCCCAGACCGCGATCTTCAGGGATGCCCTGCCTGTCAGCAGGGTAAGCTGTGGGGGAAGCCCCATGGCACTCGGGCCGGTGACAGCCGGTGCGGGCCGGTGAGGGGGCCGCGGCGATGACTTCCACGACTTGTCGCCCCGACCCCCTCCCAAGCGTCCCCCTTTGAGGCTGCTGAGCAGCCCCCATATTCAAGCAAGAAGGTTTTTCCCATGTCGCTCCTCAAAGCCTCCAAGTCCTACAAGCCCTTTGAATATCCCTGGGCTTATGACTTCTGGAAGCGCCAGCAGCAGATCCACTGGATGCCCGAAGAGGTGCCGCTGGGCGAGGATTGCCGCGACTGGGCGCAGAAGCTGACCGAACAGGAGCGCAACCTGCTGACGCAGATTTTCCGCTTCTTCACCCAGGCCGATGTCGAGGTGCAGGACTGCTATCACGACAAATATGGCCGGGTGTTCAAGCCGACCGAAGTGAAGATGATGCTGACCAGCTTCAGCAACATGGAGACGATCCATATCGCTGCCTACAGCCATCTGCTGGATACGATCGGCATGCCAGAGAGCGAGTATTCGGCGTTCCTGAACTACAAGGAAATGCGCGACAAGCACGACTATATGAACAGCTTCGGCGTGGATAATGACGCCGATATCGCCCGCACGCTCGCCATGTTTGGCGGCTTTACCGAAGGGCTGCAGCTGTTTGCCAGCTTTGCGATGTTGATGAACTTCCCGCGTGCCAACAAGATGAAGGGCATGGGGCAGATCGTGAGCTGGAGCGTGCGGGATGAAAGCCTGCACTGCGAGGGCATTGTGAAGCTGTTCCACGCCTTTTGCGCGGAGACCGGCGTGCTCACCTCCAAGATCCGCGATGATATTGCCGATGTGTGCCAGAAGACGGTGCGGCTGGAGGATGCCTTTATCGATCTGGCCTTCGAGATGGGCCCGGTGGCGGGGATGACGCCGAGCGATATCAAGAAATACGTCCGCTACATTGCCGATTGGCGGCTGCGGCAGCTGGGCATGAAGCCGATCTACATGATCGAGGAGCATCCGCTGCCGTGGCTCACCCCGCTGCTGAACGGTGTGGAGCATGCCAACTTCTTCGAGGCGCGCGCCACCGAATATTCAAAGGCCGCGACCAAGGGCAATTGGGGCGAAGTGTGGGATGCGTTCGACGCCCGCAAGCTGGCGAAAACCACCAGCGAAGGCGGCGCCGCCAACACCGACGACGACGCCCAGGGCGGTTTGCTGGGCGTAGCTGCGGAATAAGTGAAACGGGGTCCGGGGCCTGAGGCCCCGGCCGCCGGAGGCTCCTAGCGGCGCTCGAACTCTGCCAGCCCGCGATCAGTGCCGCACAGCCGGTCCCAAAAGCGGAAATACAGGCCGTAGTTGCACGTATAGTGCCGGTGGTGCGCTTCGTGGTGCGAAGCGGTGATGATGTGGCGGCCGAAGTGGCCCGATAGCCAGCTTTTGGGGAACATGTCCCACCCCATATGGTTGGTGACGCCCATGAGCGTTGCGATGCTGAGCACCATGGCGAGTGCCGACCAGTGGATGGGAATGAGGAAGGCCAGTGCGGGGATGAGCACGGCGCCTGACAGGGCTTCCCAGGGGTGGAAGCTCATGGCGGCCCAGGCGGTGGGGGGCTTGCTGGCGTGGTGGACGGCATGGACCGTTTTGAACAGCCGGGGGCCGTGCATCCAGCGGTGGGTCCAGTAAAACCAGGTGTCGTGCAAAAACAGATAGATGGCCACGCTGGCCGGCCACCAGAGGACGCCGGCAAGGCCGTTTATGTTCCACTGGATAAGGGTGAGCCCGTGCTGGCGCCACGCCTCCAGCACCACCCCGGCGGGCACTGCATAGATGAGCGCCGAGACGATGGACCAGCGGATTTCGGCGCTGATCTGACGGTGGCGGCGGGCGGGGTCGCGCGGGCCGGCGGCGATGCCGCGCCGCGCGGAAAGCCAGGCGAAACCGCCGGAAACCGCGAAATAGCGCACCAGCACGATGATTACCGTGCCGGATACGCCGAACAGAAACGCCGGCTCGATAAGCTGGATGGCTTGCATGCGCCTTCAATGCCGGTTGGGCGGCTGCCCGGCAAGGCGGCTAATGTGTCGCGGAGCGGGGGTCATAGCGGCCTGACAGGCGCCGGCTTTCCGGCAATGCCGCAAGCAGCACGCGCCCATAGCGCACCAATCCCCAACGGGCCTGTAACCCGTTGAGAGTAGTGCTAATCTGTTGCGCGCGGGCAGCGATAAACCTGACCTAGGTTATATAGCAAGCATTCCTGTAGAGCGCAGCAGCCAGACGATGACGGCAATGACAACGACAATATTCAGAATGGATTTGATTTTGCCATCCATCGGTATGTAGTTATTTACCAGCCATAGAATGATTCCGACTACGACGAGCGTTACGAGCAGATTGATCATGATGCCTCCTGTGGAGCCGTTTAATACGTGCGACACTTGAGCGCTATTTTACATGAACGAATGCTGACCGAGAACCGACAAGGTGGTGGTGGTGGAGCAGAGGGGGATCGAACCCCTGACCTCAGCAGTGCGATTGCTGCGCTCTCCCATCTGAGCTACTGCCCCCCGCCCACGCGGCACGCGCACGGAAGGCGGCTGCATTAGCGGGGATGTGGCGGCCGTGCAATGGGGGCTTGGGGCGGGCGGAGAAGGGCAGGAAGCAAGGGCTGCGGCAAAGCCGCAGCTGGCGTCGGACGGGATAGGGCGGGAAGGCCGCCCGACCCGCCGGCCGGGCTTGCGCGAGTCCGAGCGCGGCACGCGCTCTGGCCGCGCTGCGCGCTGGATGCCCCGCGAGGATTCGAAACTCGATAAACGGAATCAGAATCCGGTGTCTTACCGTTAGACGACGGGGCAAAAGCGTTGCCGGAGCGCATAGGCAGCGTGGCTTGGCGTGTCAATTCCGCCTGTCCTTTCTCGAGTGCGCATCGGGCGCGCGCGGCTTTCAGCAATGGGGCGGGCTGGCGTTTGCCTTCGGTCCCGCTTGTGGTTACGTTGGCAGCAGGTTCCGTGGGTGCGCCAAGCACTTATGGTGAGAGACAGGAAGTGCCGATGCCGGCTGATGCCGATGCCGCTCCCCGCAGGGGGGCTGGTTCCCCTCATAGGGGCGAATTGCCCCCGCAAGGCACCGCTTGCGCTGTTCATCCAGCGCCACAACAGGCTTTGCAGCAGTCCCAGGGAGCGCGGGCGGTGGAACGCGGCGGCGGGCAAAACGGCGCGCGTGGTGGTGTGCGTGGAAATGGGCGCGGGCGCAGCTATGGCGCGCTCGATCTTGGCACCAACAATTGCCGTCTGTTGATCGCCCGGCCTTCTGCCGATGGTTTTGTGATTGTGGATGCGTTTTCGCGCGTGGTGCGGCTGGGCGAGGGGCTGATGGAATCGGGCCGGCTGTCCGAGGCTGCCATGGACCGCACCGTGACAGCGCTTGCCGCCTGTGCCGACAAGCTGGGGCGGCGCGGGGTGCGGCTGACCCGCAATGTGGCGACCGAGGCCTGCCGCCGGGCGGCCAATGGCGCGCGCTTTGTGGACCGGGTTTTCGAGGCAACCGGCATTGCGCTCGATGTGGTTTCGGCTGCCGAGGAGGCCCGGCTGGCGGTGCTCGGCTGCCATTCGCTTATCGACCCCGATGGACCGCCGGCGCTGGTATTCGATATCGGCGGAGGATCGAGCGAGCTGATTTTGGTGGCGCCGCCCGCAGCGCCCGGGCTGGAGCCGGCGATATTGGACTGGGTGAGCCTGCCCTGGGGGGTGGTGAGCATGGCCGAGACCGAGCCGCGAGCGCTTGCTGCCAGCGAGCGCGCACCCGCCTATGCGCAGATGCTGGGCCGGGTGGCGCCGATGCTCGACAGCTTTGCCAGCCGCATTGCCGCCCACACCGGTGCGGGCGTGCAGCTGCTCGGCACATCGGGCACCATAACCACCTTGGCGAGTGTGGAGATGGGCTTGAGCGGCTATGACCGGCGGCAGGTGGATGGCTGCACGGTGGCGACCGAGCCGTTACTGTCTCTGTGCCGGAGCATTGCTGGCCAGAGCATCGCCGAACGGTCGCGCATTGCCTGTATCGGGCCGGACCGGGCCGAGCTGATCGTGGCCGGCTGCGCCATATTGGATGCCATCCTCTCCCGCTGGCCCGGCGAGCAGGTGCGGGTGGCGGACCGTGGCATCCGCGAGGGGATTTTGCGCACGCTGATGATGCGCGACGGCGTGTGGGCGGCGCCGTGAGCATGCCGCCCTCAGGTTCTGGCGGCCCCGGTGGTTCTGGCGGCCGATCACGCGGGGGGAAGGTGCGGGTGAAGACCGCGCGCAGTCGCTCGCCTGCCTCCACCCGCTGGCTGGAGCGGCAGCTGAACGACCCTTATGTGGCAGCGGCGCGGGCGGCGGGCTTTCGCAGCCGGGCGGCTTTCAAGCTGAAGGAGCTGGACGAGCAGTTCAAGCTGCTGGGCCAGGTGGAGCGGGTGCTCGATCTGGGTGCCGCACCCGGTGGCTGGTGCCAGGTGGTGACCGCGCGGCGGCCGCGCGCAACGGTTGTGGGCATAGACCTGCTGCCGATAGACCCGCTGCCAGGCGTGGTGTTTTTCGAGAAGGACATATTGGACGAGGATAGCGAGGCGGTGCTGCTGGAGGCGCTGGGCGGGCTGGCCGACCTCGTGCTGAGCGACATGGCCGCCAACACCGTGGGCCACAAGATGACCGACCATTTGCGCACCATGGGGCTGATCGAGGCCGGGCTGGACATGGCGACTCGCATGCTCCGCCCCGGCGGCGCCTTTGTGGCCAAGGTGCTGGCAGGCGGCGGCGACGGCGCGCTGACAGCCGAGCTGAAACGCCATTTTTCCGGGGTGAAGCATGTGAAGCCGCCGGCCAGCCGCAAGGGTTCCAGCGAATGGTATGTGGTGGCGCAGGGCTTTAAAGGGCTGATGGACCAAGCGGGGGCTTGAGCCGCCTGCCGCTGGCTGGCAAGCAGGGGCGGACTTGGGAGACAGCAGCAATGACAGCACGGCAACCGGCCGAATGGGCGAAGCACCGTGCGACATGGACGGCGTTTCCTAGCGCGGCCGATCTTTGGGAAGATGATCTGGCGCCCGCGCAGGCCGAAGTGGCGGCGATGGTGCGCGCGGTGGCGGCGCATGAGCGGGTGGAACTGCTGGTGGCGACTGCAGACGCGGAAGCGGCAGCCCGGGCCGCGCTGGCCGGGGCGAACGTCGGCTTTCACCGCTACGGCTTTGGCGATATCTGGCTGCGGGATACCGGGCCGCTGTTCATTGCCTCCAGCGCCGGCCTGGCGGCGGCGAGCTTCAGGTTCAACGGCTGGGGCGGCAAATACAGCCTGGCCGGCGATGAGGGCGTGGCGGCGTTTGTGGCCGCCGCCGCCGGTGTGCCGCTGGCGCGCCATCCCTGGGTGCTGGAGGGCGGCGCCATAGAGGTGGACGGCACCGGGCTGGCGGTGACCACCGAGCAATGCCTGTTGAACCCCAACCGCAACCAGCACCTTGACCGTGCCGAGATCGAATCGCACCTGCGCCGGGACCTTGGGATCGAGCGGCTGCTCTGGCTGGGCGAGGGGCTGGCCGGCGACCATACCGATGGCCATGTCGATAATCTGGCGCGGTTTGTGGGGCCGGGGCGGCTCGCGCTGCCGGAACCTGCGCCCGGCGACCCCAATGAGGATGTGATGTTGGATGCAGCCGAACGCGCGCGCGACTTCGGGCTGGCGGTGGTGCTGGTGCCATCACCGGGGCTGGTGGAGCGCGGCGGCGAGGCGGTGCCGGCGAGCCATATGAACTTCTATGTGGCCAATGGCGTGGTGGTGGTGCCCATTTACGGCGCGCCGAGCGACGGGGCTGCGGTGGCGACGATCGGCGCCTGTTTTCCGGGGCGGGATTGCATAGGGCTGCGCGCGGACCATATTTTGACAGGCGGTGGCTCGTTCCACTGCATCACCCAGCAGGAGCCGGAAGCCTGATGCGCGAGATTGTGGCAGCTGGCCTGCAGCTGGCCTTTTCAGGCGAGCGGGACCGCGACATTGCGCATACCGCCGTAGCCGTGCGCGCCGCCGCAGCGCAGGGCGCGCAGCTGGTGCTGCCGCCGGAGCTTTTCGAGGGCCATTATTTCTGCCGGCACGAGGATGAGGGGCTGTTTGCGAACGCCATGCCGCTGGACAAGCACCCGGCGGTGGCGGCGATGCGCGAAGTGGCGCGCAGCGAGCGGATTTTCATTCCGTGCAGCTTCTTCGAGCGGGACGGGCCGCACCATTACAACAGCCTGGCGATGATCGACGACAAGGGCATGGTGATGGGCGTGTACCGCAAGAGCCATATTCCCGATGGGCCGGGCTATGAGGAGAAATTCTATTTCCGCCCCGGCAACACCGGCTTCAAGGTGTGGGAGACGCCGCTCGGCGTGGTGGGCGTAGGGATATGCTGGGACCAATGGTACCCGGAAACCGCGCGCGCGATGATGCTGATGGGGGCGGAGATTCTGCTCTACCCCACCGCCATCGGCGCGGAACCGCACGACCCGACGCTCGATACAAGGCGGATGTGGCGGCGCGCGATGCAGGGCCATGCGGTGAGCAATGTGGTGCCGGTGCTGGCCTGCAACCGGGTGGGGGTGGAGGAAGAAGGCACACCGCACGAGCAGGCATTTTACGGAACATCATTCGCATGCGACCAACGCGGCGACATCGTGAGCGAGCTGAGCGACGTTGAGCAAGGCATTGTGATGGCGCGTTTCGACCTGGATATCGCGGCGCGGCACCGGGCGGCCTTCGGCTTCTTCCGCGACCGGCGGCCGGAGCTTTACGGGCGGCTGGCGCAGGATATTTGAGGCCTCAACCGCGCAGCGCGAGTGCCTGCGCGAATACCGCCTCGAACATTTCCGCCGTGAGCCGGCCGGTGTTGGTGTTGAGGCGGCTGCAGTGGTAGCTGTCGATGACCGTATAGCCGGTGTGGATGCGGTGGACGGCGCCGTGGGCGAACGGGTATTTGGGCAGTTTGCCGCCGCAGGCCTTGATGGCGGACTGGTGGGCGATCTGGCCTAGGGCGACGATGGTGCGCGCGGTGGGGAGTACTGCCAGCTGGCCTTCGAGGAAGGGGCGGCAGGTGCGGACTTCTTCTGGCGTTGGCTTGTTGGCGGGCGGCACGCAGCGCACGGCGTTGGTGATGAAGGCGCCCTGCAGCAAAAGGCCATCCTCGGCATGGGCCTGATAGGCTCCGCTGGCGAGGCCGGCTTTCAACAGCGTTTCATAGAGCAGCGTGCCGGCGGTATCGCCGGTGAACGGCCGGCCGGTGCGGTTGGCGCCGCTCACGCCGGGGGCGAGGCCCAGGATGAGCAGCCAGGCCTCTGGATCGCCCCAGCCGGGCACCGGGGCATTGTGCCAGCCGGGGTTGCTTGTGCGGTTCTGCTCCCGGTAGGTGACGAGCCGCGGGCAGAGCGGACAATCGAGCGGAGGTTCGGGCATTTGGTGCATGATAGCGGTTTGGCGCTGATCGGGCTCGGTAGCAACCGTCGGCATGGCCGGTTCGGGCGGCCCGATGCGGTTGTGCGCGCGGCCGCTGCGGCGCTGGCAGCTAATGGATTGGTGGTGGAGCGGCTTTCGCGGGTTATTTCCACCGCCCCCATGGGGCCGGGCAGCCGCCGCTTTGCCAATGCCGTGCTGCGCGGGCGCTGGCAGGGCGATGCGCTGGCGCTGCTGGGGGTTTTGAAGGCCGTGGAGCGCAGCTTTGGCCGGCGCGGCGCGCGGCGCTGGGGGGACCGGGTGCTCGATCTCGATCTGCTGGCGCTGGGCGGCGAAGTGCGGCGTGCCAATGGCCGGGGAGGAGGGCTGCAACTGCCGCACGCCGGGCTGGCGAGCCGGCGGTTTGTGCTCGACCCGCTGGTGGAGGTGGCGCCCGGCTGGCGGCACCCGCTGAAGGGGCGGAGCGCCCGGCAGTTGCAGAAGCTGGCGATGCGGCCTAAACCGCGCCCGCACCGGCGCTAGACCCGCCGGGCGGCAGCTGGCTGCATGCATGGGCCCATAGCTCAATCGGTAGAGCGCGCGCCTTTTAAGCGCTAGGTCGCGGGTTCGAATCCCGCTGGGCCCACCATGCACCCCGGCCGCTGAGGAGAGAGCAGGATATGGCGCTGGCCGATTGGCAGCAGCAGGATTTCAGCGGCGCGGGCTATACCCGTGCCGTATTTCGCAAGGGCGCCGGCCCGGCGGTGATCGTCATCCATGAAATTCCGGGGCTGCACCCGCAGGTGGTGGCATTTGGGGAGCGGCTGGTGGAGGCCGGGATGAGCGTGTTCATGCCCAGCCTGTTCGGCACCCCGGGCAAGCCGCTTACCCGGCGCTATGCAGCCCAGCAGATTGCCATCAACCTGTGCATCCGCCGCGAATTCAGCGTGTGGAAAGATGGCCGCTCCAGCCCGATTGTGGACTGGCTGCGGGTGCTGGCGGCGAGCGCGCATGCCGAATGCGGCGGGCCGGGCGTGGGGGCGGTGGGCATGTGCTTTACCGGCGGCTTTGCGCTGGCGATGATGACCGAGCCGGCGGTGATTGCGCCGGTGATGAGCCAGCCATCGATGCCGGTGCGCGGTGGCGCGCGTGGCAGCCTGGATGTCGCCCCAAGCGAAATTGCTTGTGTGCAGGCGCGGCTGGTTGCCGAGGACCTGTCTGTGCTGGGGCTGCGCTACAAATCCGACAGTCTGGTGCCCGATGCGCGCTTTGCGCGGTTGCGGGCATTGTTCGGGGAGCGTTTTGAGGCGATTGAGCTTGAAGACGGGGATGCGCGCGAGGATACCGGGCTTTCGCCACATTCGGTGCTCACCATCCATCTGCCGGCCGAGGGGCCGGGCAAGGCGGCGGAAACCCGGACGATCGAATTTTTGAGCAGGAGGTTGGGACTGGCATGCTGAAGCGGGTTGGAACCGGGATGGCAGCACTTGCGGCCGGGCTGATGCTGGCGGGCGCTGTGGGGGTGCCGGTGGTGCTGCCGGAAGGCACGCGGGCTACCGATACGGTTGATGGCACGGGCGAAGTGGCCGAGCCGGGCCGGATGGTGGCGGTGCATTATACCGGCTGGGTGTGGTCGCAGAGCATGAAGGGCAATCAGTTCGACAGCTCGGTGGGCCGCCAGCCTTTCATCTTCGTGCTGGGCACGGGCGAAGTGATTGCCGGGTGGGACGAAGGGGTGGTCGGCATGCGCGTGGGCGGCAAGCGGACGTTGATCGTGCCGGCAACGGCTGGTTACGGCGAGCGCGGGGCCGGCCCGGATATTCCGCCCGGCGCCACGCTGATGTTCGAGATCGAGCTTTTGGGTGTCAGGTAGCGGTTGCCGGCATAGGGTGATGGGCGGCAAGGAAAGGCATTCCCGATGAGCTGGTGCGAGGTGAACCCTGCCCGTGACGGCCTGCGCAAGGTGCTGGTGCTGCAGGGCGGCGGCGCGCTGGGCAGCTATCAGGCCGGCGGGTTTGAAGCGCTGGACGAGGCCTGTTTCTGCCCGGAATGGATCGCCGGCACCTCGATCGGTGCGATAAACGGCGCGATCATAGCCGGCAACCGGCCTGCTGACCGGCTGGCGCGGCTGCGCGAGTTCTGGGAGCTGGTGACGTCAGGCTTGCCGGCAGAAGCCATGCTGCCGGGCGCCGCTCACTGGCAGCTG
>JBBQIP010000092.1:0-10172 GCA_038325045.1 Sphingomonadales bacterium | reverse complement strand
CCCAGCATGGCGAGCGCCGCCAGCGCCGCCAGCACACGGTTGCCGCTGGCAAGTGCGGCCACGCCGATGAGGAGTGCTGTGGCCACTGCCCAGCGTTGCCACAGGCACATTTCGCACGGTGCCAGCCCGCCAAGATACTGGAACGCCAGCGCGCCCGCCATGAGCGCGCTGCCGCCCACCAGCACGATGGCAGACGCCGCCCGCGCGCTAGAAGGCAAAGCGCACCACCAGAAAGCCGGCGAAGAACAGCACCGTGGCGGCCAGCGCCAGCTGGTGCAGATAGCGGTCGATTATCCGCTGGGCAGCAGCCCCGAACCGCCTGAGGACCAGCGCCACCAGAAAGAAGCGGCCGCCGCGCCCGAGGATGGAGGCGGCGATGAGCACCGGCAGCGGCAGCGCGATGCTGCCCGCCGCAATTGTTGCCACCTTGTAGGGGATGGGGAGGAAGGCGAAGGCCAGCATCCAGAGAAAACCATGCCGGCCGATATCGGCGGCGAAGCTGGCGAAGCGCGCCTCATAGCCATAGAATTGCAGCAGCGGCACGCCCACCGCCTGATAGAGTGCTGCACCGATGGTATAGCCGAGCAGCGCGCCGGCGACCGAGGCGACCGTGGAGACGGCGGCATAGCGAAACGCCCGCTCCGGCCGCGCGATGGACATGGGAATCTGCATGACATCGGGGGGCACGGGGAAGAAGCTGCTATCGGCAAAGCTGATCATCGCCAGCCAGCGTTCGGCCGCCGGGGCGGCCGCACGGGCGAGAGTCCAGTCATAAAGGCGTCTCAGCACGGCTGGTCCTTGGGGATCGGGGGCGCGTGCGTGATCCTTAGGGGGCTAGCGGGGGCCGCGCAACGACAGCCAGCTTGCTCTTAAGGCTGGGCGGCCTTGGCCGGGGTGGAGGACTGTGCCACCTGCACGCCCGGTACCGGCGCGCCGGGGGCAAGCCGGCCGAGCAGCTTGGTCGCATAATCGAGCTGGAAATCGAGGATGCCCTTCTTCTTCAGCTCTTCGGCCGTGGCGGTGAAGCGCGGATCGGGGTCGGTATCGGTTTCCACCAGCTTTTCGGTGCCGTCCTTGATTTCGTTGATGAGGTGGCGGCGAAGATCGGCCTCGCGCAGCCTTGGCCGCTCGCCGCGGGTCGCGTCGCTCAACTGCGGCACCATCAGATCGGGGTCGATGCCCGCTTCCTGCACGCTGCGCCCGGACGGCGTGAAATAGCGCGCGGTGGTGAGCCGGAGCGCGGTTTCCTGGCTCAAGGGGATGAGCGTCTGCACGCTGCCCTTGCCGAAGCTGCGCTGGCCCACCACGATGGCCCGGCGCTGGTCCTGCAGCGCGCCCGCCACGATCTCGGCAGCCGACGCCGAACCTTCATCGACCAGCACCACCAGCGGCTTGCCGTGTGAATAATCGCCGGCCTTGGCATAATAGCGCTGGATGTCGCCCTTTTCCCGGCCGCGCTGCGACACGATCTCGCCGCGATCGAGGAAGGCATCGGACACTTCGATCGCCTGGTCGAGCAGCCCGCCGGGGTTGGAGCGGAGATCGATGACATAGCCGGCAACGCCGGTGCCCAGCTTCTTGTCGATGGCGGCGAGAGCATCGCGGGTGGCTTCCCCGGTCTGCTTGTTGAAGGTGGAAATGCGGACCACGCCGACCTGGCCGCGGGTTTCCCACTTCACCGGCTTGATCTGGATGACTTCGCGCTTCATCTCGAAATCCAGCGGCTTGGCGGCGCCTTCGCGCACCACGGTGATCTTGATCGTGCTGCCGGGGGCGCCGCGCATCTTGTCCACCGCTTCAGAGAGCGAGCTGCCGTAGATGAGGTTGCCGTCGATATGGGTGATGTAATCGCCGGCCTTTACCCCGGCGCGGGCGGCGGGCGTATCATCGGTGGGGGACACCACCTTCACCGCCCCGTCTTCGGTGGTGACGGTGAGGCCGAGGCCGCCATATTCGCCATCGGTGGTCTGCCGCATGTTCTGGAAATCGCGCGCATCGAGATACGAGCTGTGCGGATCGAGGCTGGCCCGCATGCCGTTGATGGCGCCCTGGATGAGGGTCTTGTCATCGACCTTGTCGACATAATCGACGCGCACCCGCTCGAACACGTCCATCAACGTATCCAGCTGCTTGTAGGTATCGGACTGGACGGCGGCGCGGACCGTGGCGGTGCCGGCGATTGCAGCGAAGCCGGTGCAGACCAGCGCCATTTTGATACGGGGAGAAAGGCTCATGGGGCCACCATCTGGAAACGAGGATGAACCCGCAATGTAACAGATTGATGCACCGGCACCAGAGGCGCGCTCAGCGCGCGCCTGCGGGCTGGTTTACACCCCGGAATCAGGCGCCGTAGCTGAGCGTTTCGAACCGCGCCATGTGATGATCGACCGAGCCGAACTGGTTTTCGATGAGCGTGGCGCGCTTGAAATAATGGCCGACCGAAAGCTCGTTCGAAATGCCGATGCCGCCGTGGATCTGCACCGCATTCTGGCCCACGAAGCGCGCCGCGCGGCCGACCTTGGCCTTGGCCATGGAGGCCGAGGTGGCCTGCTCCGGCCCGCCCAGCTTGAGGGTGGCCATGAGGGTGATGGAGACCGCCTGCTCGACTTCCATGAACATGTCGACGAGCCGGTGCTGGAGCACCTGAAACTCCCCGATCGGCTTGCCGAACTGCTTCCTTTGCCGGGCATAATCGAGCGTGGTCTTGTGCAGCACGCGCAGCACGCCGCAGGCCTCCGCACAGATGGCGGCCACCGCTTCATCGGCCACATGCTCGATGACCGGCAGTGCCTCGCCGGCCGCACCGAGCAGGTGATCGGCACCCAGCGCCACATTTTCGAAATAGACTTCCGACGCGGCGCCGCCATCCACGGTCGCATAGTCCCGCCGGGTGATGCCGGCGAGATCTGCAGGGATGAGGAACAGCGAAATGCCGCCGCTATCATGCTGGCTGCCGCCGGTGCGCGCGGTGACCAGCAGATGGGTGGCATAGGGCGCGCTCTTGACCACCGCCTTATGGCCGTTCAGCACCCAGCCGCTGCCATCGGGCTTTGCGGTGGTGACCAGATCGTTCAGGTGATAGCGGCCCTGCGGCTCGGCATAGGCAAAGGCGATGATGGCGTTGCCGGCGATGATCTCGGGGATCACCGCATCGGCCACAGCACCACCGACGGCCTTCAGCGCGCCGCCGCCGATGACGACTGTGGGCAGCCAGGGTTCGAGCACTAGGGCGCGGCCCATCTCCTCCATCATCAGCATGTTCTCGATGGCGCCGCCGCCGAGACCGCCGTGTGCTTCCGAGAACGGGGCGCCGAGGATGCCCAGCTCTTCGGCAAAGGCCTTCCACACGGCCGGGCTCCAGCCGGCGCCCGAGTGGACCGACTTCATGCGGGTTTCGAAATCATAGGTATCGGCGAGGTAACGCTGCACCGTATCGCGCAGGATTGTCTGCTCTTCGGTCAGATTGAAATCCATGGACTTTGCTCCGGAGACTGCGGAAGGAATTCGGGTGCGGGTGCGGCGGAAGGTCGCCCTCCCGCCGATAGGCGCCCTGAGCGCCCGGGGCTAGAGCCCGAGCACCATCTTGGCGATGATGTTGCGCTGAATCTCGTTCGACCCGCCGTAGATGGAGGTCTTGCGCATGTTGAAATACACTGGTGCGGCGCGGCGGCTGAATTCCGGCCCGATGGCGCTTTCATTATCGCCTTCGCCGAAGCTGCGGAAATAGGGCGCGCCGTAATGGCCGGCGGCTTCCAGCGCCAGTTCGGTCAAGCGCTGCTGGATTTCGGTGCCCTTGATCTTGAGGAGCGAGCTTTCCGGCCCCGGACCCTTGCCGGCGCTCTCGCCAGCCAGCGTGCGCAGCTCGGTGAATTCAAGCGCTGCCAGATCGACCTCCACTTCGGCGAGTTTGCGGCGGAAGAAGGGGTTGGCGAGGAGCGGCTGGCCGGCATCCTGCTCGGTGCGCGCGACATCGCGGATACGCTCGACACCGCGCTTGGAGGCGGCGACGCCGGCAATGCCGGTACGCTCATGGGCGAGCAGGAACTTGGCGCAGGTCCAGCCCTTGTTCTCCTCGAACACCCGCTGGTCGACCGGCACGATCACATCCTCGAGCCAGACTTCGTTCACTTCATGCTCGCCGCCCAGCGTGATGATGGGGCGCACGGTGATGCCCGGCGACTTCATGTCGATGAGCAGGAAGGAGATGCCCTCCTGCGGCTTTACGTCCGCATTGGTGCGGACGAGGAAGAAGCCCCAATCGGCATATTGGGCCAGCGTGGTCCAGGTCTTCTGGCCGTTGACGCGGTAATATTCCTTGCCGTCTTCGGCGGTGAAACGCTCCGCCTTGGTACGCAGGCTGGCGAGATCGGACCCGGCGCCGGGCTCCGAATAGCCCTGACACCACCAATCCTCGCCCGACAGGATGCGCGGCAGGAAGCGCGCCTTCTGCTCGGGCGTGCCGAAGGTGTAGATGACCGGGCCGACCATCGACAGGCCGAAAGGCATGAGCCGGATGGCATCGGCAGCGGCCGATTCCTCGGACCAGATGTAGCGCTGGGTGGCGGTCCAGCCGGTGCCGCCATATTCCTTGGGCCAGGCAGGCGCGATCCAGCCCTGCGAGGCCAGCACCTTGTGCCACTTCAGGAAATCTTCCTTGGAAAGCTCCTCGCCCTCCTCGATCTTGCCATGGAGTTCGGTGGGATATTGGTCGCGGATGAAGGCGCGAACATCGTCCCGGAAGGCGATATCTTCTGGCGAAAATGCGAGATCCATGGTTGAGCTCCCCAATCTGGCTATTGCAGGTTGACGCTTACGTTAACCGCCGGGGGGCTTGATGGCAAGCGGCACGGCCGGGCGCGTTGACGCGGGTGTTGGCGGTACAAGCAGCGTCAGGCAGGCGCCGGGCTCGATCCGGCTGCCATCGGGCCGCCGGGCCGCTGCCGACCTTGCCCGCGCCACGCCGCCGGCGGCGGGATCCGGGTAGAGAAACACATCGAGCACGCAAGGCGGGCGGATGAACTGCAGCTGCCGGGCCGGGCCTTCGCTGCGCGCCATCGAGGCCGCACCGAGCAGCGCCAGCACGGCAGGCTCCGGCTGGCCGATGAGCCGGGACAGCCCCGGCGGCGGCGGCGGCGGGGCGGGCGGCGGCGGGCGGATGATGGGCGCCGGCGGCGCTGCCGCACAGCCGCTGACCAGCAGCAGAAGCAGTAAGGGCCGAAGGGCTGGTCTGGGCATCGCCACGCTTCTAGCGCCAACATGGGCGGGAAGAAACCGCCGGCTGGCCAAGGCGTTGCCGGCGCGCTACCAGCCGAGGATGACAAACCGCTTCGATGTACTCGCTATCGGCAATGCCATTGTCGATGTTCTTGCCGCCGCCGAGCCGGTGTTCCTGCTGGAGCGCGGCATTGAAAAAGGCTCGATGCGGCTGATTTCTGCCGCCGAGGCCGAGACGCTTTATGCCGGCATGGGCAGCGCCCGGCAGGTGAGCGGCGGCTCGGCTGCCAACACCGTGGCCGGCATGGCCGCGCTCGGCGCCCGCACCGCCTTTATCGGCCGGGTGGCGGCCGATCCGCTCGGCCACTTCTTCAGCCACGACATCCGCGCCGCCGGCGTGCAATTTGCCACCCCCGCATCCCACGGCGGCGACCCGACCGGCCGCTGCCTGATTGTGGTGACGCCGGACGGCGACCGCACGATGAGCACCTATCTGGGCGCCTGCCAGGAGCTTTCAGAAGCCGATCTCGACCCCGAGACGGTGGAGGCGAGCGGCATCCTGTACCTTGAAGGCTATCTGTGGGACCCGCCCGCCCCGCGCGCCGCCATGCAAAAGGCGATATCCATGGCCCGCGCAAAGGGCCGCAAGGTGGCCTTCACGCTTTCAGACGTGTTTTGCGTTGAAGGCCACAGATCCGATTTCAGATCGCTGCTCGAAGGCCATGTCGACCTGATGTTTGCCAATGAACGCGAGGCCTGCGCGCTCTACCAGACCGACGACCTGGCCGCCGCCATGGCCGAGCTTGGCCGCCACGCCTGCGTGACCGTGATAACCCGCTCCGAAAAAGGCGCAGTCGTGCTCTCCGGCGGCGAAGTGGTGAGCGTGCCCGCCAGCAGCCCCACACGGCTGGTCGATACCACCGGCGCCGGGGACCTGTTTGCTGGCGGCTTCATGGCCGCCATGGTCGAAGGCCGGCCACTCGCCGATTGCGCCCGCGCCGGATGCATCGCAGCCGCCGAAGTCATCAGCCACTTCGGTGCACGTCCGGAAGCCGATTTGAAGGCACTGGTGGCGGCGGGGCTGGGGTCGTCGGCGGTCTGATTTAGGAAAGAGCGCCTCCGGCGGGTGGCTCAGGGTGCCTCCGGCGGATAGGGCCGGCGGCCCTGCACCCGTTTTTTGTGGGTTTCGCATTATCGGCGGGGACGGTCGTTCGCGGACTAGGGCGTTATTATAAATTGGGTGCAGGGCCGCCGGCCCTGCCCGCCGGAGGCTCTTTGCCTTACGCGTCCTTGCCGCCTGGCGTATGGATGCCGCCTGGCAGCGGGGCGAGGCCGATGGGGGGTACGTCCGGGTCCAGTTCGCCCACTTCGATGATGCCGCGGGCGACGTTGGAGCGGGTGCGGCCGTAGAGATAGTAGATGACCAGCCCGGCCGCTGCCCATCCGAAGAAGAACAGCTGGGCGGTGATGGTGAGGAAGAAGAACAGTATCACGCAGCCGATGGCGGCGAGCGGTGCGACCACCCATACCGCCGGGGTGCGGAAGCTGCGGGCCCGGTTCGGGTCGGTGCGGCGGAGTGTCATGATCGCCAGCGCCACTAGCAGGAAGGCGCAGAGCGTGCCGCCGTTGGAGACGGCTGCGAGCTGGCCGACGGGGAAGAAGGCGGCGCCGATGGTGACGCCGGCGCCGGTGATGATGGTGACGATATGGGGGGTTTTGAAGCGCGGGTGCACCTTGGAGAGCACTGGCGGCAGCAGGCCATCGCGCGACATGACGAAGAACACGCGGGTTTGGGCGTACATCATCATGAGCACCACCGAAGGCAGGGCGAAACCGGCGGCGAGGCCGAGCACATTGCCGATGCCGGGATAGCCGATGGAACGCAGCACATGGGCCAGCGCCTCCTTGGAGCAGACCACCAATGCGCCCTGATCGGCCGCGCACATTGCCGCCATTTCCGTGGAGCCGGGGAGCGGCGCATTGCCGGCGGCGTCCATGATCGGCTGGGCGCCGTAGCTGCCGATGACGCCGGCGCCAACGAGCAGGTAGAACACGGTGCAGATGCCGAGGCTGCCGATGAGCCCGATGGGGATGTTGCGCTGCGGGTCCTTGGTTTCCTCGGCCGCGGTGGAGACGGCATCGAACCCGATATAGGCGAAGAAGATGATCGAAGCCGCGCTGATCATGCTGGCGCCGCCCATGGGGGCGAAGGGGGTGAAATTCTCGGTCTTGATTGCCGGCACGGCGAGGATGACGAAGGCGGTGAGCGCGATCACCTTTACCGCCACCAGCACGGCGTTGACCGTGGCGCTTTCCTTGGTGCCGACCACCAGCAGTGCGGTTACCGCCACTGCAATGACCACGGCCGGCAGGTTGATGATGCCGCCTGCATAGGGGCCGTTGACCAAGGCTGCCGGGATTTCCAGGCCTGCGAAGTTTCGGAGCACGCCCACTGCATAGCCGGACCAGCCGACGGCCACTGCGCTGGCTGCGACCGCATATTCAAGCACCAGTGCCCAGCCGACGATCCAGGCCATGATCTCGCCGT
This sequence comes from Sphingomonadales bacterium, assembly GCA_038325045.1. Lineage (GTDB taxonomy): Bacteria > Pseudomonadota > Alphaproteobacteria > Sphingomonadales > Sphingomonadaceae > Sandarakinorhabdus. Next base: position 2,410 of record JBBQIP010000092.1, on the reverse strand, counting down.
AGGTCGCATAGGCATAGGTGTAGGCGGAGCCGGAAACCGGCACCATGGAGGCGAGTTCCGCATAGCAGAGCGCTGCCAGCCCGCAGACGACGGCGGAGATGACGAAGCTGGCGAGCATGGCCGGGCCGGCGATTTGCGCGGCTTCGGACGTGAGCACGAAGATGCCGGTGCCGATGATGCCGCCGATGCCCAGCATGGTGAGCTGGAAAGCCCCCAGCGAACGGGTGAGGGATTTTTTGCTCGCTGTCGCCAGAATCGAATCGAGCGACTTTACCCGCCAGTCAGCCAAGTGAATCCCTTTCAGGAAATTTCAGAACCCCGCCGATGCTGCAGTGCAGCCCGACCCCGATGCGCGGCATAGGGACAGGCTTGCCCCGGCCGGTCAAGACCGGATGCAGCGGTCTGTCGCAATATCCGCGCTGCGGTGAGCGCCTCAGGCGCGCTCGCGGGTGGCGGAGAAACGCACCTCGGTCTCGCGGCCTTCCACATAGTTCAGTTCCCAGGCGTCACGCGCCATGAACACCGGGCTGCCATCCCGGTCTTCGGCCATGGCCGGGCGGTTTTCCTCGAGGAAGCGCTTGAGCACAGCCGGCGCTGCGCTCACCCAGCGCGCGGTGGCATAGGGGCTGGGCTCGAAGGCCGCTGCCACCCGGTATTCGGCCTCCAGCCGGCTGATGAGCACATCCAGCTGCAGCTGGCCGACCACGCCGACGATCCACTGGCTGCCGATAACCGGCTTGAACAGCTGGGTGACGCCTTCCTCGGCCATATCGGTGAGGGCGGTGCGGAGCTGCTTCGATTTGGTGGGGTCTTTCAAGGCCACCCGGCGCAGGATTTCGGGCGCAAAGCTGGGGATGCCGGTGAAGGTGAGATCGTCTTTCTCCACCAGCGAATCGCCAACGCGCAGCACGCCGTGGTTGGGAATGCCGATGATGTCTCCGGGGTATGCTTCATCGGCAATCTCGCGGTCGGCGGCGAAAAAGAAGATGGGCGAGTTGATGGCGATGCTCTTGCCGGTGCCGACCTGGCGCAGCTTCATGCCGCGCCGGAAACGCCCGGACGCGATGCGCAGAAAGGCGATCCGGTCCCGGTGCTGGGGGTTCATATTGGCCTGCACCTTGAACACGAAGCCCGACACCTGGGGATCATCGGGCGACACTGCGGCCGGCAGTGCGGGCTGGGGGCGCGGGCTGGGGGCGAACTCCGCCAGCGCCTCGATAAGTGCTTCCACGCCGAAATCCTTGAGCGCCGAGCCGAACAGCACCGGGGTGAGCGCGCCCGCCCGGTAGAGTGCGGGGTCGAGCGTGGCATAGCCGCCGACGGCAAGTTCTGCCTGTTCGCGCAGCCGCGACGCGATTGGCCCGCACAGCTTGTCGATGAGCGGATCATCGAGGCCGGTGGTTTGCACCGATTCGGCCGCGGTGCCGGTGGCGGTGCCATCGGGCTTCAGGAAGCGTTTGGTGCGCAGATCGTATAGCCCCTTGAACTCGCCGCCCATGCCGGCCGGCCAGTTGAGGGGTGCCACATCGAGTGCCAGCACATCGGCGATTTCGTCGATCAGCTCGAACGGGTCGCGGCCTTCCCGGTCCACCTTGTTGATGAAGGTGAGGATCGGCACATCGCGCAGCCGGCATACCTCCAACAGCTTGCGGGTCTGCGCCTCGATGCCGCGCGCGGCATCGATGACCATGACCGCTGAATCGACGGCGGTGAGGGTGCGGTAGGTATCTTCGGAGAAATCCTCGTGGCCCGGCGTATCGAGCAGGTTGAACACGGTGTTGCCGCGCTGGAAGGTCATGACCGACGAGGTGACCGAGATGCCGCGCGCCTGTTCTATCTTCATCCAGTCCGACCGCGCGCGGCGGTTCTGGCCGCGCGCCCGCACTTCGCCGGCCAGATGGATGGCGCCGCCGAACAGCAGCAGCTTTTCGGTGAGCGTGGTCTTGCCCGCATCGGGGTGCGAGATGATGGCGAAGGTGCGCCGTTCGGGCGGCTGTGACGGGGGAAGGCTGGCGTTCATCTACGCCCGCATGGCAGGCGCTTGGCGCTTGCGCAATGTCGCGGCCGATCAGCACCTGCACCAGTGTCTCCCGGCGGGGGCGGGGCGGGCGTGCGGGGCGCTGTGCCGAAGGGTTTTGGCGGCGAGCGGAGCCGGACAAAGGAAAACAACGGGTTCCAGCCGAATCCGCAATAGGTTACACTCCTGCATTCGGGGGCGGATTGGAGCAGGGTTTTGGACTTGTTCAAGGCTTTCAAGCTATTGGTATTGCTGGCCTTGGGGCCGGTTTTCGCGATGCCTGCGGCGGCAGACAGTCTGTATGCCGTGCCCAAATATGCAGCGATACTGGTGAACGCCGAGACCGGCGAGGTGATGTATGCGCGCCAGGCCGATGCCAAGCGCTACCCGGCC
>JBBQIP010000091.1:0-10215 GCA_038325045.1 Sphingomonadales bacterium | reverse complement strand
CGGTCCTCGCCGCCTTCGCCGCTCACCGACTTGGCGCCGATGCGGTTCATGGCGATGGCCAGCGTCTCGTGCGCCTCCGGGCTGAGCGCGCCGAGGCTCATGCCCGGGGTGACGAAGCGCTTGCGGATTTCGGTGATCGATTCGACCGTCTCGATGGGTACCGGGGTGGTGTGCTCGATGAAATCCAGCAGATCGCGCAGCGCGATGGGCGGCAGCTCGGACACCGCGCGGCTGAACTTCTTGTAATCGGAATAGCTGTCGGCATTCACCGCGTGCTGGAGCAGGTGGATGAGCCCGGCCTGATAGGCATGCGCCTCGGAGCCCGCGCGGTAGCGGTAGAGGCCGCCGATGGGCAGCGCGCGCACATCCTCGTCCCACGCCATGTCGTGGCGGCGGCGCGTGTTGACGAACAGCGATTCAAACCCCTCGCCCGAGATTTTGGAGGGCATGCCGGGGAAGAAATCATTGACCAGAGCGCGGCTGAGACCGACGGCTTCGAAATTATAGCCGCCGCGATAGGCGGAGATGACTGCGATGCCCATCTTGGCCATGATCTTCAACAGCCCGTCATCGACCGCCTTTTTGTAGCGGGCCACGCACTCGGCGAGGCTGCGGGTGCCGAACAGGCCGCGCGTGTGCCGGTCTGCAATTGCAGCTTCGGCCACATAGGCGTTCACCGTGGTGGCGCCCACGCCGATGAGCACGGCAAAATAATGGGTATCGAGCGCCTCGGACGGGCGGACGTTTACCGATGCGAAGGTGCGCAGCCCCTTTCGCACCAGATGGGTGTGGATGCCGGCGGTGGCGAGGATCATGGGGATGGCGGCGCGGCCGATGGTCTGCCCGGCATCGGTGAGGAACAGCTGGCCCTTGCCCGAACGGACGGCAAGCTCCGCCTCCTGCCGCACCCGGGCGATGGCGGCGCGAAGGCCGTCCTGCCCGCTCTCCAGCTCGAAGGTGCAGTCGATCTCGGCGACCTGCTTGCCGAAATGGCGCTTCAGCACATCCCAGCCATGGTTGGTGAGCACCGGGCTCTCCATCACCATCACGCCCTCCTGCCTTGCCTCTCCGTCCAGGATGTTGCCGAGGTTGGCGAAGCGGGTCTTCAGGCTCATCACCCGGGTTTCGCGTAAGGAGTCGATGGGCGGGTTGGTGACCTGGCTGAAATTCTGCCGGAAGAAATGGCTGAGATTGCGCGGATTGTCGGAGATCACAGCCAAAGGACTGTCATCGCCCATGCTGCCCACGGCCTCCTTGGCGTCTTCCACCATCGGTGCCAGCAGCAGCTCCATATCTTCCATGCTGTGGCCAGCCGCGACCATGCGGCGGAACAGGTCCGGACGGTCCCAACCGCAAGCGCTGCGGGCCTCATCGGGGCGGGCAAGGCCCGGCAATTCCTCGAAGCGGGTGAAGCTGGCCACCTTGGCGGCGTAATCCTGCGCGCCGGCGATCCGGTCCTTGATCTCGCGGTCGGTATAGAAGCGCGGCGCCTCGCCCTCCTCGCCGTCGAGATCGACTGCGATGATCTCGCCGGGGCCGAGCGCGCCCTTGCGGATGATGTCGATCTCCGGGATCACCACCATCCCGGCTTCGGAGCCGGTGACCAGCAGATTGTCACGCGTGAGGCAGTAGCGCATCGGGCGCAGCGCATTGCGGTCCAGCCCCGCCGCCACCCAGCGGCCATCGGTCATGGCGAGTGCTGCCGGGCCGTCCCAGGCCTCCATGACGCTCGCAAAGAACGCATACATGGCGCGGTGGTGCTCGGGCAGCGTATCGTCCTTGCTCCACGCTTCGGGGATGAGCATCAGCTTGGCGGTGGGCGCATCGCGGCCCGAGCGCACAAACGCCTCGAACACCGCATCGAGTGCTGCGGTATCGGACGCGCCCGCCGGGATGAGCGGCTTGATATCGGCCGAATGTTCGCCGAACGCGGCCGCCGCCATCTTGATCTCGTGGCTCTTCATCCAGTTGGTGTTGCCGCGCACGGTGTTGATTTCGCCGTTGTGCGCGAGGCAGCGGAACGGCTGCGCCAGCCACCACTGCGGGAAGGTGTTGGTGGAATAGCGCTGGTGGTAGATGGCGAAGCGGCTGACGAAGCGCTCGTCCATGAGATCGGGGTAGAAGACCGACAGCTCCTCGGCGAGGAACAGGCCCTTGTAGATGATCGACCGCGCCGACAGCGAGCAGATGTAAAAGCCCTGCACCTGCGCTTCGATGACCCGCTTTTCGATGCGGCGGCGGATGAGATACAGGTCCTTCTCGAACGCCTCCATGGCGGCCCGGGTGGAGGGCAGCGGGCCGGCGATCATGATCTGCTCGATCTCGGGGCGGGACTGCATGGCCTTGTCCCCGATCACCGAGACATCGACCGGCACCTGCCGCCAGCCATAGACCTTGTAGCCAAAGCCGATGATCTCGGATTCGACGATGGTGCGGCAGGCCTCCTGCGCCGCCAGATCGGTGCGCGGCAGGAACACCTGGCCCACTGCGAGCAGATTGGGGCGGCGCTGCTGGCCGGCACGCTCGATATGCTGGTGGAAGAAATCCACCGGCAGCTCGACATGGATGCCGGCACCGTCGCCGGTCTTGCCATCGGCATCAACCGCACCCCGGTGCCAGACTGCCTTCAGCGCCTCGATGCCGGCTTCCACCACCCGGCGCGAGGGCTTGCCATCGGTGGCCGCGACCAGGCCGACGCCGCAGGCATCGCCCTCATATTCGGGGCGGTACATGCCGTGTTCGGCCAGATATTCGCGCTGGTCGGGGATGTTCATGGGCGGGCTTTCGGACATTCTGATCAGCGGGTTATCAGCGCTTGGCGGGCGCAGCGGCAGCTGCTGGGACAGGCTGATCGGGGAACAGGGACTTGAGTTCGGCTTCGATGCGCGGCGCGACCGTTTTCTGCGCGGCCTCGATGCGCGGGGCGAATTGCGCCTGCACCTGCTGGTTGACGCTCTGGGCGATGAGCGGCTGGCTGCTGAGCAGCTTTACCCCCAGCGGCGAGCGGTAAAAGGCGGCGGCGGCATTCAGCTCCGAGATGCTGAACTGGCGGGCAAAGGCATTTATGGTGGCCGCACGCAGCGCCACCCGCCGCTCGTTGAACAGCGGGGTGAGCGCGGTTGCCTGGATGGCGCCGGCGCGGCCCAGCATGGCCTCCAGCCCGACACGGTTGCTCTTGGCCACCTGCTGCACGCGCGGGTTGGCGCCGATGAGCTGGGCAATGAGCGCGCCCTTGCGAACATTTTCCAGCTGCGCCTGAAGGTTGGCGCGGTCGGTTACCTCGGGCGAGATCACCTCCACCATCGCGGTGGCGGCGGCTACCGCGGCTGCCGAAGGAGCGGCAGGAGCGGCAGCAGGAGGGGTTTGGGCCAAGGCCACACTGCCGGCAAACGGGCTGGCGATAACCGGGATGGCGAGGAGCAGCATCATGCGCATCAGGCAGCCTTTCTTGCAGCCGGCGCTTGCGCGCGCAGCCAGTTGTGCATTGCGGGGATAATGTCGCGACCATCGCGGATGGCCCAGACCACAAGGCTGGCGCCGCGCACGATATCACCAGCGGCGAATACGCCCGGCAGCGAGGTCATCTGGGTGGCATGGTCCACCCGCACCGTGCCCCAGCGGGTGACCGCCAGCTCGGGCGTATCGAACAGCTGCGGCAGATCCTCGGCATCGAAGCCCAAGGCCTTGATGACCAGATCGGCGCGGGTCTCGAAGTCGCCGCCCGGCTCGGCTTCGGGCGCCCGCCTGCCATCGGGACCGGCGAGGCCGAGGCGCATGCGCTGCGCGCGCACCGCGCCGTCCTTGATTTCAGCCGGCGCTGCCAGCCAGACGAACTCCACGCCCTCTTCCTCGGCATTCATCACTTCGCGGGCCGAGCCGGGCATGTTCGCCCGGTCGCGGCGGTACAGGCACTTCACGCTGGCCGCACCCTGGCGCACGGCGGTGCGCACACAGTCCATCGCGGTATCACCGCCGCCGATCACCACGACATGGCGGCCCTTCGCATCGAAGCGCTGCGCATCCGGTACCGTATCGCCAAAGCCGGCGCGGTTGGAAGCGATGAGGTAATCCAGCGCTTCGAGCACATTGCCGCCATCCGCCCCCGGCACCTCCACCTGCCGCGCCTTGTACACGCCGGTGGCGATCAGAATGGCACCATGGCGCTCGCGCAGCTCGGCAAGGCTGGCGTCGCGGCCCACTTCAAAGCCTTGGTGGAACACCACGCCGGCTTCCACCAGCCGCTCCACCCGGCGCATCACCACCGGCTTTTCAAGCTTGAAACCGGGAATGCCATAGGTGAGCAGCCCGCCCGCACGGTCGTGCCGGTCATAGACATGGACGCTGTAGCCCTTCACCCGCATGAGCTCGGCAACGGTGAGCCCGGCCGGGCCGGCGCCGATGATGCCGACCGACTGGCCGGACCGGTCGGCCACCGGCACAATCGGCTTTACCCAGCCCTGTTCCCAGGCCGTATCGGTGATGAACTTTTCAACAGCGCCGATGGTGACCGCGCCGAAATCCTTCTCGATGACGCAATTGCCCTCGCACAGCCGGTCCTGCGGGCAGATGCGGCCACAGATTTCGGGCATGGTCGAGGTGGCGGACGAAAGCTCATAGGCCTCTTCCAGCCGGCCTTCTGCCGTCAGCTTGAGCCAATCGGGTATGTTGTTCTGAAGCGGGCAATGCACCTGGCAAAACGGCACCCCGCACTGCGAACAGCGCGATGCCTGCTCCTCGGCCTTGGCGAGAATATAGGGCCTTGAGATTTCAAGGAAGTCCTGCTTCCGCTCGGGGATTGCGCGTTTGCCGGGCTGGGCCTGCGCCTGCTCGGTGAACTTCAGCATTTTTGGTCCGGACATTGCCGCGCTCCCCATTCGAAGGCGCGGCATAGCGAAAAGCCAAGCGGCTGTCACCCGGAAATTGCCATATGCGACAGAATAGCTGTCCTATAAACCGGGGCCAGCCTTCATGCGCGCGGGGAATGCGCCATTATTGCGGCCACATCGGCCCTATCTGGCCAGCAACCACACCAGCGCGATGCTGCCGACGATGATGCGATACCAGGCAAAGGGCGCGAAGCCGAAGCGGCTGACCAGCGCCACAAACCCGCGCACCACCGCCAGCGCCACCACGAACGACACCAGAAAGCCGATGCCGATGGCGCCGAGCTGCCCGGTATCGAGGCTGTCCCGGTTTTTCCAGAGCAGCAGCACCGTGGCGCCGGCGATGGTGGGCACGGCAAGGAAGAAGCTGAACTCGGCTGCGGTCTTGCGGTCGATCCGCAGCAGCAGCGCTGCCATGATGGTGGCGCCCGAGCGCGACACGCCCGGCACCATGGCAAGGCACTGGCCCACGCCCACCAGCAGCGCCGAGCGCGCCGGCGTGCCCTCAACGCTATGCACCAGCGGCTCCTTCACCGTCCGCTCGATGTACAGGATGGCGATTCCGCCCACGATAAGCGCCACCGCCACGGTGAGCGGGCTGAGCAGCATCGCCTCGAACGCCTTCAGGAAAAGCAGGCCGGCGATGCCCGCAGGCACAAAGCCGAGGATGATGTTGCGGGTGAAGGCAATGGCCCCGCCATCGCCGCCGAACAGCCCGGCGATGACGCCCGTGAAGCGGCGAAAATAGGCCACCACCACTGCCAATATGGCGCCCGACTGGATGGCGATCTCGAAGGTCGCGTTGGTCGAATCGCGAAAACCGAGCAGCTCGCCCGCGAGAATGAGATGGCCGGTGGAGGAAACCGGCAGAAACTCGGTCAACCCTTCCACAATGCCGAGAAGGATGATGGTGATGAGGCTCTGGTCCATGGCCCGCCTCTAGGCGGGAGAGGGGCCCTTTGCAAAGCGCCCATCGGGCCGGTAGCGCGCCAGCATTGCCGGCACGAAGCTGGCAAGCGGGGTGGGGGCGATGCCCAGCGCCTCCAGCCCCGGCGCGCCCGGCGGCACCACATTGTCCTGCCCCAGCATGGCAAACTGGTCCGATGTCATCGGCAGGAAGGGCAGGATATCGCCCATCCGCGCCATCAGGCCCGAAACCGAATCCGGAAGTTCCAGCAGCGGGCGTTCGCGCTCGGTCTCGCGGTTGATCATCGCGATGATCTGGCGGAAGCTCATCACATCAGGCCCGCCGAGCCAATAGGTCTGGCCAGCCGCCTCTGCCAGCCGCAGCGCCGCCAGCACGGCCGCCGCCACATCGAGCACATAAACCGGCTGGAAGCGGGTGCCGCCGCGCACCACCGGCAGCACCGGCGCCATCGAGGCCATGGCGGCAAAGCGGTTGAGAAACTGGTCTTCAGCGCCCACCACAAGGCTGGGGCGCAGCACGGTGGCGAACGGCAATTGCTGCAGCACCGCCACCTCGCCCTCGCCCTTGCTGCGCTGATAGGCGATGGCGGACGCCGCATCGGCGCCGATTGCCGACATCTGCACAAAAGCCTGCACGCCCGCCGCCCGGGCCGCCTCGGCCACATTGGCAGCGCCCTTTGCCTGCACCGCATCGAAACGCTGGCCCCCGCGTTCATCGAGGATGCCAACGAGGTTGATGCCGGCAGTTGCGCCGTCAAATGCCGCCTGCAGGCCGTTCCCGCTCGCCACATCGGCACGGACCAGCGCGATCTGGCCGAGCCCGCCGAGCGGCTTCAGGAAAGTGGCGGTATCGGGATGGCGGACCGCCACCCGAATCCGCGCACCCGATTCGGCCAGCCGCTGCACCACATAGCGGCCAAGAAACCCCGACCCGCCAACGACGGTGACCAGGCTTGTGGGCCCGAGCGAAATTCGTGCGCTATCCATGCTGCAGCCCATAGCGCGGGCATTGCCGCCTGTCTTGCTGCGGATTGGCGCAGGCGCAGGCGCCAAACTTGCCTGACCGGCATTGACAATGGCCGGGCCGCCCCATAACAGCCGCCCCCTACCCCGTGCCCAGATGGCGGAATTGGTAGACGCACCAGCTTCAGGTGCTGGCGCTCGCAAGGGCGTGGAGGTTCGAGTCCTCTTCTGGGCACCAATTACCCATTCGTTAACACTCGCGAATGGTTGAAAAACCCCAACAAATCAGGTAGTTTAGTCCTCAGGTTGACCGCCAATGGTTGCCGGCGTTCGCCAGCAATCGGGAAAATTTGGGGGCCTTTTGAAACGCGGTTTTCCGGCTTTGCTGGAAAGGGCGCGCGATGGCGCTCACTGACACGACGGTTCGGCTGGCCAAGCCCGACTACAAAGATCGCAAGCTCGCCGATGAGAGGGGCCTATACCTGCTGGTCACTGCCAGCGGATCGAAGCTTTGGCGGTTCAAGTTCCGGATTGGCGACAAGGATAAGAAGCTGTCACTGGGCGAGGATGCGTTTGAAATAGCGGCAGTGGTAGCCGACGTGTCCGCAGTTCACCCCTGCCCGTCTCGCGCTCGGGCTGGTTCCATGTGTCGCTGCAGATGACCTCGGGCACGCCGCCGCCAGCCTGCCGTTATCCGTCGCTGTCGTGTTCGGCAGTCATCCGAGGCGCCGCGACAGGTGCAGCATTTCTTGTCCACCAGCGTGAGCGGGCGTTGCACCTGGCTGTGACCGGATGACGCTCGGGCAAGGACGGTCAATAAAGTTTTCCGCCTGATGCCATTCTGCGTGTAGCGTGGCCCGATCATCCCAAAGCGGACGACCCTCAAGACGACCGGGACTCGTGGCAGCCAAGCAAAACTTATCAGGATCGGCGACGAATTGGTTGGGCCGGCAGCGGCCAACGCCTGGGATCCTGTGGGAAACCGCGCCCGTGCGCGCGGAGCTTTTCGGCAACGAACGGCTCGAAGATCATGGTCGCTCGCTGGCGCGGGCGCAGCAGATCGAAACCGGGCGCGAACGATCGCGCAATTTGCTGATCCGGCTCGATGCCAATGCGGCGGCGCTGGCACGAACCTATGACGAAACGGCAAAGGCGCTGGAGCTCGATCGGCCGATTGCACCGGCGGCTGAATGGCTGATCGACAATTATCACATCGTCGAAAAGCAGATCCGCAAGATCATCGACGATCTGCCGGTCGATTTCTATCGTCAACTGCCCAAGCTCAGCAATGGGCCGCTCATGGGGCTGCCGCGCGTTTTCGGCATCGCCTGGGCTTATGTCGCGCATAGCGACAGCCAGTTCGACGAGGAGCGCTTCAGGCGCTTTGTAGCGGCGCATCAGGAGATTGCGGCGCTGACAATCGGCGAGTTGTGGGCGCTGGCGATTTCGCTCCAGCTGGTGCTGGTCGAGAATTTGCGGCGGCTGGCCGATCTGGCAATTATCGACGAACATGACCGGGCGCGGGCCGATGCGCTTGCCGATGCGATGTTTGCAGACGACAGCGATGCAGCGGCGCTGGCGCAGCTGACGAGTGCCGGCAGCAGCCTGTCCCCGCCCTTTGTCAGCCAGCTGGCGCTGCGGCTGCGGGATGTCGATACGCGCAGCGAGCTGGCGCGGCGCTGGCTGGAATCGCAGGTTTCCGGACGCGGGCAGCAAATTGCCGAAGTCGACATGGTTGCGCAGGCGGCGCTGATCGCTTCGACATCGTCGATACGCAATGTCATCATCGCAATGCGATCGGTGGCCGAAACGGATTGGGGCGCGATGGTCGAGGCGTTGAGCCTTGCCGACCGGGTGCTGCGCGACGGCAGCAATTTCGCCGCGATGGATTTCCCTTCCCGCAATCTCTACCGCAACGCCCTTGAGGAATTATCGCGCGGATCGGATTATGCCGAGGCGGTTATCGCCCGACGCACATTGGTGCTGGCGGCGAAGCGGCAGCACGAGAATGCCAGCGACAATGATCCCGGCATCTTTCTGATCGGCACGGCGCGCGCCGAGCTGGAGACCGATATCGGCTATACGCCGCCGGTGGGCACTCGACTGGCGCGCCAGCTGCGGCGCGGCGGCATCGGGCTATACATTGGCATCATCATGGCGGTTGCGCTGCTGCTGACGCTGGCGCCGCTTGCCGTGCTGGGTGGGGCGCAATGGTGGCTGGCGGTCTTGATGCTGCCGGCGCTGCTGGTGGTGGCAACAGAAACGGCGACGGCGGTGGTCAACCGGGCGCTGGCCACGCTGCTGCCGCCCCGGATCATACCGGGGCTGGAGCTGGAAGATGGCATCGGCGCCGGGCAGCGCACGCTTGTGGTGGTGCCGGTGCTGCTGGGCGCCGAAAACCAGGTGCGCGATGCAATCGGCAATCTCGAGGTGCATCACCTGGCGACGCGCGAGGCTGAAGTGCATTATGCCGTGCTGTCGGATTTTGCCGATGCCGACAGCGAGACCCTGCCCGGCGAGGAGGCGCAGCTGGAGCAGGCGCGGGCGGCTGTGGCGGCGCTGAACGCACGCTATCCGGTAGCAACGGGCGCGCCGCGATTCATGTTCCTGCACCGGCGGCGGCAGTTCAACGCGTCCGAAGCGGTGTGGATGGGGTGGGAACGCAAGCGCGGCAAGCTGCACGAGCTCAACCGGCTGCTGCGCGGCGCCACCGACACTTCCTATGTCGATGGCGATGGCGGCTCACCGGCCGTGCCGCAAGACGTGCGCTATGTCATTACCCTCGACGCCGATACACAGCTGCCGCTGGGCACGGCACGGCGGATGATCGGCAAGATGGCCCATCCGCTCAGCCGGCCGCGTTTTGATGTGGGCTTGCGGCGGGTGGTCAGCGGCTATGGCATCATGCAGCCGCGGGTGACGATTGCGCTGCCGACCGGTCGTGGCCAGACCCGGTTCGAGGCGCTGGCGGGTGGGCCGGCAGGGATAGATCCCTATGCGGCGGCGGCGTCGGACCTGTATCAGGATCTGATCGGCCAGGGATCGTTTACCGGCAAGGGCATATACGAAGTCGACAGCTTCATGGCGTCGCTGGCCGGGCGGGTTCCCGACAATGCCATGCTGAGCCATGATCTTTTCGAGGGAACTTTCGCGCGCGCCGGCCTGATATCGGACGTCGAGGTCGTGGAGGATTTTCCGACGCGCTATGATGCAGCCGTGCGGCGCCAGCACCGCTGGGTGTGTGGGGACTGGCAGTTGCTGCCCTGGATTTTCGGGCGGGGCAACGCGCTTTCGGAACAGTTGCCGGGGACTGGGCGGGCCAAGATGCTCGACAACCTGCGGCGCTCGCTGGCCGCGCCGGCGATTGTTGGAGCACTCGTCGGCGGCTGGTTCATGCCGGCGGCGAACGGCACCGCCTGGACGCTGCTGATGCTGGTGGTGA
>JBBQIP010000090.1:0-10227 GCA_038325045.1 Sphingomonadales bacterium | reverse complement strand
ATAGTCCACCTCGATCGCATCGGCACCGGCGCGGGCGGCTTCGCGGCTTTCTGCCACCACAAATGCTACCCCGTCACCCACGAAGCGCACCTTGTCCGCCGCCAGCAGCAGCCGCGGGGTTACCTTGGGGCCGGAGAGCGGCACCAGGCAGGGGATGGGGCCAAAATCGGCAATGTCTTCATGCGTGTAGACTGCCACCACGCCGGGCACGCGGAGCGCCGCGGCAGTATCGATGCTGCGGATCTCCGCATTGCCGTAAGGCGAGCGCAGCGTGGCAGCGTAGAGCATGCCCGAGCGCTGCTCATCATCGGTGTAGCGGCCATGGCCGGTGACAAGGCGCGCATCCTCGACGCGGGTGACCGACTGGCCTGCTCCGAACTTCATGCTCTCATCTCCTCAAGGCAGGCGGCAAGGCCGCTCGCATACTCCGGATAGCGCAACCTGTAACGCAGTTCGCGCTTCATCTTGCCATTGGCCACCCTGCGACACTCTGCGTAGAATTGCCGCCCCATCTCCGACAAGCGGGCGCTGGCCAGCGGCTGCAGCGGCGGCGGCGCCTGCCCCAGCAGCCGCGCGGCATGGGCGGTTACCGCCTCGCCGGGGGCCGGCTGATCATCGGCGATATTATAGATGCCCGGAGCGCCCGCCCCCAGGCTGGCAATCAGCGCGCCGGCAATATCATCGACATGGATGCGGCTGATCACATGGCCCGGCTTGTCGATGCGCGCCACCGGCCCGGCACGCAGCCTGTCGAGCGCGGAGCGGCCCGGCCCGTAGATGCCGGGCAGGCGGAACACCCGCGCCGCCGGGTGGAGCGCGCCCCAGGCAAGGTCTGACGCCAGCCGGCCGGCGCGGCGGCCGTTCAGCCCGGCACTCTCGTCCACCCAGGCGCCGTCCTTGTCCCCGTAGACGCCGGTGCTGGAAAGATAGCCGATCCAGCGTGCAGAGGCGCCGGCCAGTGCGGCCCCGTAGCGCGCCAGCACCGGGTCCTCCCCTGCCTCCCCCGCCGGCGGCACCGAACAGAGGATATGGCTGGCACCGGCAATAGCGCGTTCCACAGCTGGATCATCAAGTGCCAGCGCCTCGGCGTCTGCCTTGGAGCGGACGGCGGTTATCTTGGCATCGGGCACTGCCCGGCGCAGCGCGCGCGCAAAGTGCGTTGCGGAATACCCCATGCCGAAAACGAGAAGCTGCATGGCGCCACCCTAGCAGCAGGGCGGCGGCTGGACAGGCGGATTTATTCGCTGCCCGACGCATGGAGCCGCGAAACATTTTCCCGCCGGCGCCGTATAGATATGCAGGTCGACCGTTCGCATCCCCCCGGAGCGGCGGCCCGGTTCGAGACCCGGCGGCTGCCGTTTTCCCCCCCAAGCCGCCGCCGGGTCCACGAACATTCTGCCCATGCCGCCTGTCTTTGCAGCCGCAGCGCTGCCTTTTGCTTCGACAAGCCCCTGACGGGCAGGCAATATGCGGCCAGCAATAAAATATGGACAAAAAGATGGACGCGCGCGGCGCCCCCCAGAAGCTCGATCTGGTCAAGCTGGCGGATTACCGGCCGCCCGACTGGCTGGTGCCCGAGATAGAGCTTCGATTCGAGCTGGGGCTGGAAACCACCCTTGTGCACGCCCGGCTGAAGGTTGTGCGGGGCGGCGAGCACGACCGGCCGCTGGTGCTAGATGGCACCCGGCTGGATACGCACAGCGTGGCCGTGGACGGCCAGCCGCGCAATGCCGAGCCGGAAGGCGACCGGCTGGTGCTCGCCATCGAAGCCGACTCTGCCGTGATCGAGACTGTGGTGGCGATCCACCCGGCGGCCAACACCCGGCTGATGGGCCTCTATGCGAGCGAAGGCCGGCTGGTTACCCAGTGCGAGGCCGAAGGGTTCCGCGCGATCACCTGGTTCCCGGACCGGCCGGACGTGCTGTCGCGCTATTCGGTGCGGATGGAGGCCGAGCAGGCCATGTTCCCGGTGCTGCTATCCAATGGCGACCCTGGCGAGACCGAAGACCTGGGCGATGGCCGCCATGCCCGCAGCTGGACCGATCCCTGGCCCAAGCCATCCTATCTGTTCGCGCTGGTTGCCGGCGCGCTGGAGGCCCGGCGCAGCCAGTTCACCACCATGGGTGGCCGCAAGGTGGCGCTCGCGATCTGGACATCGGCGGCGGATGTGGCGCGCTCCGAGCATGCGATGGCGGCGCTGGAGGCGAGCATGGCGTGGGACGAGGCGGCCTATGGCCGGGAATATGATCTGGACGAGTTCAACATCGTTGCCGTGGCCGATTTCAATGCCGGCGCCATGGAGAACAAGGGCCTCAACATCTTCAACTCCAAATATGTACTCGCCGATAGCGAGACCGCGACCGATGCCGATTTCGATTCGGTGGCGGCGGTGGTGGCGCATGAGTATTTTCACAACTGGACCGGCAACCGGGTCACCTGCCGGGACTGGTTCCAGCTCAGCCTGAAGGAAGGGCTGACGGTATTTCGCGACCAGCAGTTTTCGGCCGATCAGGGCTCGGCGGCAGTGCGGCGGATCGATGATGTGCGTTCGCTGCGCGCGGTGCAGTTTCCCGAAGATGCAGGGCCGCTGGCGCACCCGATCCGGCCCGATCATTATGCCGAAATCGCCAACTTCTATACCGCGACCATCTATAACAAGGGCGCCGAGGTTATCCGCATGCTGCACACGCTGCTGGGGGCCGAGGGGTTTCGCCGCGGTGCCGACCTGTATTTCGAGCGCCACGACGGTGAGGCGGTGACCTGCGAAGACTGGCTGGCGGCAATGGAAGCGGCCAATGCGCGTGATCTCTCCCAGTTCCGCCGCTGGTATGTGACCGCCGGGACACCCCGGGTGCGCGTGCATGTGGCCCGCGCCGGCCGGCAGCTCAATGTGGCGCTGGTGCAGCACATGCCCTCCACCCCCGACCAATCGACCAAACCATTGATGCACATACCGTTCCGGCTGGCGCTCATTGGCCGCAACAGCGGCCGCCGTATCGGGGCCGAGCGGCTGGTAGAACTGAAGGAAGCCGAGACCCGCATCAGCTTTGAAGCGCTGGACGAGCCGGTGCTGCTCTCGCTCAACCGTGGCTTTTCGGCGCCTGTGGTGCTGGAGGCCGAGGCCAGCCGCGAGGAGCTCGCCTTTCTGGCCGCCGCCGATGATGACCCGTTTGCGCGCTGGGAGGCAATGCAGCGCCTCGCGCTCGATGTGCTGGCCACCGACGACACGCCGGATGTGCTGGTGGATGCCATTGCCGCCACGCTGGCGGAAGGCGCTGCCGGCGGCCTTGACCCGGCCTTTGTGGCGGAAGCCGTGCTGCTGCCGGCCGAGGCGTTTATCGGCGATCAGGCAGCTGTGGTGGATGTGGAGGCGATACATCGCCGCCGCGAGGCCGCGCGGGCGGCCATCGCCACCGGGCTCGAGGAGCATTGGTGGGCGGCGTTCGAGCAACATCGCGGTGCCGGCGCCGCGCACACCCCCGAGGCCAAGGGCGCGCGCCGGCTGGCCAATGTGGCGCTGGCCTATCTGGTGACCGCCGGTTCGGCGCAGGCGATTGCGGCAGCCTGGCAGCATTATGAGCAGGCCGGCACGATGACCGCGCGGTTGGGGGCGCTTACCGCGCTCATCAACACCGACACGCCCGAGCGGGAGGCGGCACTGGTCGATTTCCACCAGCGGTTCGCCGGCAACAACGATGTCATCGACAAATGGTTTACAGCCCAAGCGCTTTCGAGCCGGCCCGATACGCTGGCCCGGGTGGATGCGCTGACCGGCCACCCCGATTTTACCATCGCCAACCCCAACCGGCTGCGCTCG
Organism: Sphingomonadales bacterium; assembly: GCA_038325045.1. Classification (GTDB taxonomy): domain Bacteria; phylum Pseudomonadota; class Alphaproteobacteria; order Sphingomonadales; family Sphingomonadaceae; genus Sandarakinorhabdus. The sequence continues at coordinate 6,410 of JBBQIP010000090.1, read as the reverse complement.
TTGATCGGGGCTTTTGCCGCCAACCAGCGCTGGTTCCACGAGGCTGGCGGTGCCGGCTACCGGCTGCTCACCGACCAGCTGCTGGCCGTGGACCGGATCAACCCGCAATCGGCCGCGCGCCTTGCCGTGCCGCTGGGCCGGTGGAAGCGGTTCGACCCCGCCCGCCAGACGTTGATGAAGGCGGAGCTGCAGCGCATCGTCATCGGCCAGGCGGTATCGAAAGATGTGCTGGAAATGGCGAGCCGGGCGCTGGCTTGAGCCGCTCATCGCCGCTGCCGTTGTTCCATGCGCCCGGCTACGGCGTGCGGCTGCCCGATGGCCACAGCTTTCCCATGGACAAATACCGCGCCCTGCCACCCGCGCTTGCCGAAGCTGGCCAGGCCGTGGCGCTGCGGGAGCCCGAGCCGGCGCCGGCGGCGTGGCTGGAGGCAGTGCACAGCCCCGATTATGTGGCCCAGATCCTCGAAGCGCGGGTCGATCCCGCAATCGAGCGGCGGATCGGCTTTCCGGTCACGCCTGCAGTGGCGCTGCGCACCCGGCTGGTGGCAGGCGGCACCTTTGCAGCGGCCCGGCACGCACTGGCGCATGGCTGGGCCGCCAATGGTGCGGGCGGCAGCCACCATGCGCTGCCAGACACCGGCGCAGGCTATTGCGTGACCAACGATCTCGCCATTGCCGCCCAGGCGCTCATCGACCAGCGGCTTGCAAGCCGGGTGCTGATCGTCGATCTCGATGTGCATCAGGGCGACGGGACCGCGGTGATCTTTGCCGGGCGCAGCGATATCATTACCTTCTCGATGCACGCCGCGCGCAATTTTCCGGTGCGAAAGGCGCGCTCCAGCCATGATATCGCGCTGCCCGACGGCACTGGCGACAAGGACTATCTGGACACGCTGGAGCCGGCGCTGGCCGGGCTGCTGGCGCTGCACCGCCCGCAGATCATCCTGTTTCAGGCCGGTGTCGATCCGCATCTGGCAGACAGGCTGGGCCGGCTTTCGCTCAGCGATGCCGGGCTGGCGGCGCGCGATGCGCTGGTGTCGCGGCTGGCGCGGCAGGCCGGCGTGCCAATCGCGGCCACGCTGGGTGGCGGCTATGGTCCTGATCCGGTGGTGATTGCCCGCCGCCATGCCGCCGGCCTGATCGCGGGCTGGGCGGCCTATTGTGGATGAAACGGGGGATTGCGGCCCGCCCGGCGTAACCAGCAGGATGACCGCGCAACCGGTGCCTAACCTTGCCCCTCCCCAGGATGCTCTCGCCGGCCTGATGCTGCGCGTGCAGGGCGGCGACCGTGTGGCCTTTGCCGCAGTCGTGCGGGCGCTGGAAGGCCCCGGCCTGCGGCTGGCGGACCGCACGCTGGCGGACCGTGCGGCGGCCGAGGATGTGGTGCAGATAGCGCTTTCCAGGCTCTGGACGATGGCGGACCGGTTCGATGCCTCGCGCGGCTCGGTCGGCGGCTGGTTCCGCCGGATCGTTACCAACCTGTGCCTGGACCGGCAGCGCGCGCGGCGCCCGATGGCGGCGCTCGATGATGCCATGGAGATTGCCAGCCTCGATCCCGACCCGGAGGCTGCCGCAATCGATAACGACCAGCGCCGCCGGCTGGATGCAGCCATGGCGCAGCTTGGGCCCCGCCAGCGCGCGGCGCTTGCCATGTTCCACGGCGAAGGGTTGAGCATGTCGGAAATTGCCGATGCGCTGGAGACAACGCCAAAGGCTGTCGAGGGATTGCTCGGCCGCGCCCGTATGGAGTTGAAGGCGCTGTTGAGCCCGCAAGCCTGACCATGAGAGAAAGCATTTGAACCGTGACTGACATGCCCACCAAAATCCGCGCCGCCGCGCTGATCGATGCCTTTGGCGCCGATACCGCGCGCTGGCCGGCGGATGAGCGCGGAGCTGCTCTGGCAGCCATCGCCGCCGATCCGGCGCTCACCGCCCGGCTCGCCGAGGCACAGGCGCTCGATGCCGGGCTGGCCGCATGGGCCGCTGCCCCGGTGCCCCGTGCGCGATCCTTTGCCGATGATCTGCCTGCATTGTTGCCGGCACCCATTGTGGCGGCCAGACCCCGGCCGCTGTGGCGCGGTTTCGCGCTGGGTGGCGGCGCGGTTGCTGCCAGCCTTGCTGTGGCGCTGGTGTTCGGGTTGCCGGCATCCGGGCCGGCCCCGGTCGCAGCCCCGGCCCCGCAGATTGCCGCCGTTGCCCCCACAGATGCCGATGCCGCGATGCAGGCGCCCGAAGGCTTTGCGCTTATTTTCACCCCGACTGCCGATGAGGAAGACCTGATATGAAACCGATTGCCATGATTGCAGCCCTGCTGCTGGGTAGCGTTGCTACCCCACTGCTGGCGCAGGCAGCCCCGCCGCCGATGGATGGCCCGGGCCGTGAAGGGCCTGCAGACAGGGGTGGAGGCCGCATGGGTGGCCGCGCCTTCGCAAGCCTGAGCGAAGCCGGGCAGGCAACAATGCGCGAAGCCATGCAGGCCGCCGCCGGAGACCGCACCGAAGACCGCGCCAAGGTGAAAGCCTCGCGCGACAAGATGCTCGATGTGCTGGCAGCGGACCGGCTGGATACCGCCGCCCTGAAGCGCGCGATGGACGAGGAACGCGCACTTTCCAGCGCCACGCAGGAGCGTCGCCAGGCCGCCATGTACGCCGGCTTCACCAAGCTCTCGGTGGCCGACCGCAAGGCCTTTGTGGTCGAAGCCAAGCAGATCCGTGACCGGATGCAGGACCGGATGGACAATTGGCGCGAACGCCGCGGCCAGCGCCGGAACCGCTAAACTACTTCGGCAGACCGGGCCGGCAGCTGCCGCCACCCGGTCTGCCGCTCGATTTCGCCGGCAACCAGCTCGATAAGCCGCTTCGTGACCGGCCCCGGCCGGCCGTCGCCTACCTGATGCCCGTCGATCCGCACTACCGGAAGGATGGGGGATGTGGTGCTGGTAAGCAGCGCTTCATCGGCCGCCAGCGCCTCTGGCAAGGTGAAGCCGCGCTCCTCGACCGGGATCTGCGCTGCGCGCGCCAGCGCCAGCATGCTCATCCGCGCGATTCCGGGCAGGATATGCGCCGACAGCGGGTGGGTGATCAGCCGGCCATCCTTCACCATCCAGGCATTGGTGCTGCTGCCCTCGCGCACCGTTCCATCGGCCGCCACCAGCCACGCCTCGAAAGCGCCGGCGGCGCGGGCATCCTGCTTGGCGAGCACATTGGCGAGCAGCCCGGTGGTCTTGATATCCACCCGGCCCCAGCGCTGGTCGTTTACCGTTGCCACAGCCACGCCCTTCAGCTGCTGGGGACCGCGCTGGCGGAAATCGAACCGCCGCACGTTCATCATCAGCCGCGGCGGCATGGACTTTGCAAAGCCATGGTCGCGCCGCGCGGTGCCCCGGCTCAGCTGGATGTACAGGATAGCGTCGCGGGCGCGGGACTGGCGGATGAGCCGCGTAGCGACATGGCTTAGCGCGGCATCGGTTTGCGGCAGGTTGATAAACAGCGCCGCCGCGCCGCGCCGCAGCCGCACCAGATGCGCCGGCCAATCGAGCATGCGGCCATTGAAGATGGCCACGACTTCATAAAGCGAATCGGCGAATTGCAGCCCCCGGTCCTCCATCGGAACCCGGGCATGGGACAGCGGCATGTACCGGCCATCGATATAGGCGTGTTGCGGCATCGGGACGCTCGGCAAGAGGGACGACGTGGCGGGACTTAGCCGCTACAAGCCGCCCATGCCAGCACCCTGCGTCATCTGGTTTCGAAACGACCTGCGCCTCGCCGACCAGCCGGCCGTAGCCGCCGCTGCCGCCGCCGGCCCGGTGGTGGCGCTGTTCGTGCTCGATGATGCGGCGGCCGCGACTCCGGCCGAAGGCGCGCCCGACGGCTGGCAGCAGGGCTGGGCGATCGGCAGCGCCCAGCGCTGGTGGCTGCACCATTCCCTGGCCGCCCTTGATTCAGCCCTTGCCGCGCGGGGCGGCGGCCTGGTCCTGCGCCGGGGCTCGGCTGCCGACATCGTGCCTGAAGTTGCCCGGGAGACAGGCGCCGAAGCGGTTCACGCACTTTACCATGTCGAGCCCTGGGCGCGCGGGCAGGAGGCGGCGGTGGCTGCGCGCACCAACCTCGTGCTCCACCACGGCCATCTGCTGCTGAGGCCGGATAGCGTGCGCACCGGCAGCGATAGCCGCTACCGTATTTTCACCCCCTGGTGGCGCCGCGCGCTGGAGCAATTGCCGCCGCCGCCACCGCAGCCGGCACCAGTCGAAATCAGCTTTGCCGCTGCTCCGGCTTCGGAGCCGCTGGCGGACTGGCAGCTGTTGCCGACCCGCCCCGACTGGTCTGGAGGTTTTGAGGGTTGGCAGCCGGGGGAGGCCGGGGCCATGGCCCGGCTGGAGGCGTTCCTGCCGCGCGCCAACGGCTATGACAGGGCGCGCAACCTGCCTTCGGAGGAGGGCAGCTCGCGGCTATCCCCGCACCTAGCCATGGGGGAAATCTCGCCCGGCACGGTGTGGCACCATGTGGAGGAGCGCGCCGGCAACGCCGCCGAGCCCTATCTGCGCGAACTGGGCTGGCGCGATTTCGCGGCCAATCTGCTCGACCAGTTTCCCGCGCACGGCGATGCGCCCGGCCGCGAGGCGTTCGAGCGATTCGGCTTCCGGGACGACCCGCAGGGGCTCAAGGCCTGGCAGCAGGGCCGCACCGGCTATCCGATTGTCGATGCCGGCATGCGGCAGCTCTGGGCAACCGGCTGGATGCACAACCGGGTGCGGATGATCGCTGCCTCGTTTCTGGTGAAGCACCTGCTCATCGACTGGCGCCACGGCGAACGCTGGTTCTGGGATTGCCTGCTCGATGCCGATCTCGCCGCCAATTCGCTCGGCTGGCAATGGGTCATGGGCTCGGGCGTGGACAGCTCGCCGTTCAACCGGGTGTTCGCCCCCGTGGGCCAAAGCGCGAAATTCGAAGCCGCCGCCTATATCCGCCGCTGGGTGCCCGAACTGGCCAGGCTCAGCGACAAGGCCATCCACGCCCCCTGGGAACACGGCGGCGCGCGCGGCTACCCGCCACCGATCATCGGCCATGAACAGGGCCGGGAACGCGCGCTGGCGGCCTGGGCTCGTGCGCGGGGCGGTTAAGGCAGGATAGCCTCCGGCGGCTGGGGCCGCAGGCCCCAGACCCCGATTATATATTATAGCCATAGACCGGCGAAGTTTCGAGCAACGGAGAAAATCTGGGGTTTGGGGCCTGCGGCCCCAACCGCCGGAGGCTCTTTCCCTGAAAACAACCTAGGGCGCGACTTCCAGCCCCTGCCAATCGAACAGCCGGCCCGATTGCGCCGGCGTGAGTCCATCGATAACGCGCAGCAGATGGGCCGCCGATTCGACCGGTGTGAACAGTGTTTTGGCACTGCGCTGGAAGGGTTTTGAGAGCCCGGTATCGACTGTGCCGGGGTGCAGGCCGGCCACCACGGCGAGCGGCCAGCGCCGGGCGTGTTCGATGGCGATGGTGCGGATGAGCTGGTTGAGTGCGGCCTTGGCGGCGCGGTAGCTGTGCCAGCCGCCGATCCGGTTATCCGAGATCGAGCCGACCCGGGCGGAGAGGGCGGTGAACACGCTGCGCCGGTCGCGCGGCATCAGCGGCAGGAAGGCTTGTGCCACCAGCGCCGGGCCGATGGCGTTTACTGCAAGGCTTTGCGCAAGTGTGGCGGCATCCAGTTCCTTCAAGGCCCGTTCCGGCGCGATTTCCGGTGCGTGGAGCAGCCCGGTGGCGCAGATCACCAGATCGGGGGGTGCGGGGAGGGCGGCTGCAGCGGCGTCGATGCTGGCCTTGTCGGTCAGGTCTAGCGTGGGGCGCCCCAGCCGGGTGACGAGCGCCACCGCCGGGTCTGCGGCCAGCAGATCGGCAAGCGCACGGCCGATGCCGCCATTGGCACCGATCACGACTGCGTGGAGGGGGTGGGTGAAGCTGTGGAGCATCGGCGCCTCATAGGGCGCGGGCACGCAACCGGGCTAGAGCGCGAAACCGCGCACGTCTCAGTCCTTCTCCATCGTGCATTGGAGCGGGTGCTGGTGTTCGCGGGCGAACTCGATGACCTGGTTCACCTTGGTCTCGGCCACTTCATAGGTGAACACGCCGCACACCCCCACGCCGCGCTGGTGCACGCTCAGCATCACCCGGGTCGCATCCTCGATGGTCATCTTGAAGAAGCGCTGCAAGGTGAGCACCACGAATTCCATGGGGGTGTAATCGTCGTTCAGCAACAGCACCTTGTAGAGCGACGGTTTTTTGGTCTGCGGCCGGGTCTTGGTGGCAACACCGACACTGGTGCCGGACCCGCCACGGTCGTTGCCGCCGGTATCGTCATTGCCTTCGCCGGCGAATTCAGGGAGTGCGCTGCCATAAGCTGCGCTGCGGTAAGGGCTC
>JBBQIP010000089.1:0-10337 GCA_038325045.1 Sphingomonadales bacterium | reverse complement strand
GGAACGAGGCGCTTTCGCCCGAGAGCGCTACGAGGTTGGGCTCGGCGAGCGTGCGGATCAGGCCCTTACGTTCGAGCGCATCGATGTTCAGGAGGAGGTTGGATGCGCCGGGAATGTTGATGCCGGCCTGAAACGGCGAGTTAAGCACATCGACGGTGCCGACAATGCCGCCGCTGGTGCCGGGGGCAAAGGGGGTCGAGTTATTGAAGCTGAACTGGTTTATGCCGAGCTGCTTGACCGTGGCGCGGGACATTTCCGAAAACCGCACTTCGAGCAGCACTTGCTGTACCGAACCGACGCCCATCATGTTGAGCACCTTCTTGGGAGCGAAGGTTTCGGCGATGGTGACGATCCGCTCCAGCGCGGCGCCGCTCGACGCGGTGCCGGACAGGACAAGGGTGCCGTTCGATTCGGTGATGCCCACGGCTTCGGTGGGCATGAGCTCGGCGAGCTTGGCCTTGAGGCCCTGCGAATCGGGGCCGATGACGATATCGACGATCGCGATGAGCCGGCCCTGCTTGTCGAACAGGCTGAGGTTGGTGGAGCCGAGGGTGCGGCCGACCACATAGACGCTGGTGAGCGAGAGCGGCAGCACATCGGCCACCTCCTCATTGCCGATCACCGCCTTGCCGAGTGCCTGGCCAACCCGCAGGGTTTGCGACTTGTTGACCGGGATGGAGAGCACTGCGCCGGTGCGGGCATCATTTTCCATCGCCAGCGGCTGTGCGGCGAGCGGGGCCATTGGCTGGCTCGCCGCAAGCAGCAGCGCCGTCAATCCCATGATCAGCGGTCGCATGCTCTGCTCTCCCCCCCGGTTGCGAATTGTCTGCTGGCCGCTCATGCGCCCGGAACCCCGTAGCTGGTGGCCTTGCTGACATCCTTGCCACCCCGGAACACTTCCACGGTAGGGCCTGTTGGTTTCACTGGCCCGCCCCCGGCCGGCGCTGCTGCGGCCACCTGCTTTGCCGGTTTGCGGAGCACGCGGGTGACGGTGCCATCGTTCAGATCGAGGATCTGCGCGGTTTCCAGACGGACCTTGCTTTCATCGGTGAGGTTGCGGAGCACCACGTTCAGGGTGCCGACTATCTGCGCGAGCGAGATTTTTTGCGCCTGCAGCGGGGTGACCTCGAGTGTGGCGGTCTTGGTCACTTCCACCTTGGTGTTTCCGGCATCCTGAATCTGGCCCACGGCCAGCACCCGGGCGCCCTGCACCACCAGATCGGTATAGGGGAGCGCGTCATCATCGGCCGGGCGGGTGACGAACACATCCACCCTGTCGCCCGGAACGATGAAGCCGCCGGCGCCGGCCACTTCGTTGATGGGAACCGCGACCGCGCGCATGGTATCCCCAAGCAGCGGCGATGTGCTGAGCCTGCCGCCGTCGCCCGAAACGGTGCGGAGCGTAAGCAGTTCATTGGGCTCAAGCGCCCGGATCGCCACGCGCTGCCCCTGATCGACAGCATCTACCACGCGGCTGAAGGTGCCGGCGGGCAGAGCAGCGGCCGGCCACTGGACCAGCTTCAGCTTTTCAGGCGCGATCTTCTCGCCAAAGGCGATCGGATCTGACGCTACCACGACTTCGACCGTCTGCACGGCCTGGGCGGTGCCGGCTACCTGCTGGCTGCGGCCGAGGAAGGTGCGGGCGAGGAATACAGCGAACAGCCCGAGCACGATGGCGGCGACGAGCATGTAGATAGAGGATTTACGCATTGCGATCCCTCCGGTCTGAGGGTCTGCTCCACGCATCGGCCAGTTCATATCCATGCACCGAACACGGCCATGGCTGATGAATGTTAAGCTGATGGCGCTGGAAGCCCGGGCACGATGGCCCCGACATTACCCCGCCCATTTGCGACCCGACGCCCATCAAGCCCCCTTTCGGTGTTCCAGCTGCCAGTTGAAATGAGGCAGCTGATGGAACAATCGGTGAATCCTTAGGGAATCGCTTGATTCTTGACAAGAGTCGGCAATCGAGTCCTTGCGCCTCTTCGTTCACCGATTCGATTTGTGAGGGCGGCGGGCGCATGGGCGCCGCCCGGCAAGCAGTTGAAATCAGATTCAATTATCGGCCTTGCTAAGCCGTTTGAATCGCTTGTGCCGGATGCTGCGGGGGCGAAAAAATATTTGCTGGCGGCGGAATCCGGCGTCGAATTTGGCCTGAAAAGAGAGACCCGCGCCGTCCCTTTCGGGAGGACGCGGGCCTGTCACGCATACTATGTTCAGGTTGATCTTACGGGAAAGCGGCAGGTGCCTGCGCCGTCACGGCGGTGCCGGTGTTGGTCATGGCGGTGGTCAGCGAACCACCGAAAGCCAGTGCGCCGGCAACCACAGCGGCGCCGAGCACGGCAACGATGAGGGCGTATTCGGCAGCCGAAGCGCCATTCTCGTCGGTCTTGATCGACTTCAGAAGCTTGATGATCGTCATGTCCCTGTTCCTTTTTAGAGTTAAAGCCGGCGTCGCCGGTCGTTTCAAAATGCGGGGAGAAGCTTTCACCCTCCTCGCCATCCCGAACCGCCGCTCCTGCTTGTCACCCCGGTGCCCCTGGGGCCTTGCTCCGAAGCGGCAACCACTGCGCCAGCTCTCATCCTGATTAGATGCGGCCGGAAAAAGGGTCAACATTGAAAGGGGTTAGCAGGGGCTTCTCATACTAAGCCTTACAATTGGGGTTTACGTTTGACAATCGGCTTGCAGAAAGGGGGCCAGTAAGGTGCTGGCAACAAGACCGTTTTCGGGGCGCTTGCGAGCCAGCAAGGTTAATTGTCAATTCCTGAACAAGCTGGATTTCAGGCCGTGAAAGCGGCATATACGTAAGTGTGGCCAGAGAATCGGCGACCGTATGTAGAACCGGGAGCGAATGGAAACCGTGATCAGCTATTTCACCCGCAGCGCAAGGCGCTCGATTCGTGATCGCAGCGGCGCGGCCGCAGCGGAATTTGCGCTTCTGGCGCCGGTTCTGATGCTCATGCTGTTCGGCACGGTGCAATATGGTGTCATGTTCTACACCTACAACACCATGGTATTGGCCGCGCGTAATGGCGCCCGCGCTGCTGCGGCCGGGACCAGCACCGCCGGGCAGATAAGCACAGCGATCAGGGCCACCATGCCGCCCTGGGTTCCCGCAGGCACGGTTACGGTGAGCACCACCAATATCGCAGGTAACATGGTGCAGACATCGGTATCGATGCCGGGTGCTTCGAGCACCATCGTGCGCTTTGGCCCGATGCCGGCAACGGTGGGGATCGATGTGGTGATGCTGCGGCAGCCCTGAGCTGCCCGCTTTTGGACATTGGAAACGCCTGAACGGCCCGGCAGCGATGCCGGGCCGTTTCGCGTTGGTGCTATCAGGCGCGCTATTTGGCGGCGGCGGTTCCCGGATATTTGATGCCGAGCTGGTCCAGATAGGTCGGGTATTTGGAGGGGTCGTAGTAGAAGGGCTCCATCTTGGGGCGCAGCTCGGCCATGATCCGGGTGTTGAGATCGATTGCCGGCTTGTCTTCCGCTGTCAGCACCGGTGCGTATTTCTCGTCCTTCAGCTGGACATTCTGGAAATAGTCCTTGGCGTCGGTGATGATCTTGGGCGTGGTCATCAGATCGAGGATGGTCATCGCCACGGCCTTGGCGCCCACCATCACGCCCTTGTGGGCAATCGGCGTGGTCATGGCCATGGCGGACTGCTTGTTGTGGCCAATGGCATTGGGGATGTTGGAGGGGTAGCGGATGGTGATGGTGGGCACCGTCCACATGATATCGCCGATATCATCCGACCCGCCGCCGATCGACATGCCCCGGCTTTCAGGGGTGGAAAGCTCGGACACCTTGGCTGAAAGCGGCTCGACCTTGACGCCGTTGGCTTCCTGCATCCGCTTGGCGAACGCCTGATCATCGGCTGACCACCCCGGCATGCCGACTGCCGTGATGTTGGCATAGGCGGCTTCTGCAAGCGGCTTGTTGCCGAAGTTGGGCGCTGCATAGCCCAGCACGCGCTTGGTGACCGTGGTATCGGTGCCCATGGCGGCGGCTTCCGAAATCCGGTTGCCGATCGCATAAAGGTCGGCCACCTTCTGGAAGCTCTGCTCCCGGAAATAATACCAGACCGATGCCACATCGGGCACGATGTTGGGCTGGCCGCCGCCGTTGGTGATCACATAGTGCGAACGCTGGGTGGGGTAGAGATGCTCGCGGCGCATGTTCCAGGCGGTGTTCATCAGCTCCACGCCGTCCAATGCGCTCTTGCCCGACCAGGGGGAGCCGGCGCTGTGCGCGGTCTTGCCGTGGAAGGTATATTCCACCGACACCATGCCGTTGTTGCCCATGTCGCCGTAGCCGGTGGAGAAGTCCTTGCTGACATGGGCGAAGATGGACGCATCCACCCCGTTGAACATGCCGGCACGCACATAATAGGCCTTGGTTGCCAGCAGCTCTTCCGCCACGCCGGGCCAGAGCATGATCTGGCCCTTGATGCCATTCTTCTCCATCACGCCCTTGGCGGCGAGTGCGGCCACGATCATCATCGGCATGCCCGAGTTATGGCCTTCGCCGTGCCCCGGCGCGCCTTCGACCATCGGCTTCAGATCGGTAACGCCGGGATATTGCGACAGGCCGAGCAGGCCATCGATATCGCTGCCCAGCGCGATCTTGGGGCCGCCCTCGCCCCAGGTGGCGGTCCAGGCGGTGGGGATGCCGGCGGCGCCGCGCACAATCTTGAAGCCGTTCTTCTCCAGAATCGCGGTCAGATATTCGGATGTCTTGAACTCCTGAAAGCCCGGCTCGGCGAAGCTGAACACCGAATCGACCATCTCCTGCGCCAGTTTGGTGCGCGAATCGACATCGGCGGCCACCGCCTTTTTGAGCGCCGCCGGCGCGGCTGCCTGTACCGGTGCCATCACCGTGGTTGCCATCAACGAAGCGACAAGCGCTGCCCGAACCATCTTCATATTGCTGTTCCCCACTTTTGTGCCCGGGCCGCCTGCTGCAGCCCGGGCATTCTTCCTATCAATATTCGAAGCGCACACCCACACGGAAAACCCGGCCCAGCACATCATAGATGCTGCGGTTGGTCTGCGGATAGGCGGGCGTGTTGTTGCCGGTGGGGCCGTTGCCGACCAGCACCGGATCGCTGTTCAGCAGGTTGCGGATATAGAGGAACACCTCCGCCTTCGACGCCTTGATGTCGAAGCGGTGGGTGATCGACGCATCCATGTACCATTGGCCGGCGATGCTGTTGTCGTTGATGGTGCGTGCCTGCGCCGTGCTGACGGGGCAGCCGGTCAGGCATTCGATGAAGTTGTTATCATAGACCCCGCCCGAGAAGCCGCGGCCGACAAGGTTGAACGACCAGCGCTCGACATCGTAATTGGCGGTAAGGCGGTAGTTCCACGAGGGCGTTGCATCGCCGCCGCCGGCATTTTGCCCGGCCAGATCGCGCGCCACATCGACCCCGTTATCAACGAGGTTGGTGATGTAATGCGAGGCGAGCGCCCGCAGCGTGAGCTGGCCGGCGCCGATGGGCGCGCGGTAGCTGGCCTCGAAATCCAGGCCGCGGGTACGCTGGCGGGCGAAGTTGAACGGCTCGAGCCGGATGCCGGTGACCGGGCTGGTTGATCCGACCGGCCCGTTGAAGGTGACGAACTGGCAGAGATCCTGCCGGTTCTGCTCGATGCACAGCGTGGCGATGGTTTGCGCCAGCAGGGTTCCGATAGCGCCCTGCAGGTTGATGTCGAAATAATCGACCGACATGGCGAAGCCCGGCAGGAAGGTGGGCGTAACGATGGCGCCTGCACCCCAGGTGAGGGCGATTTCCGGCTGCAGCGCGGTGTTGCCGGTGGTCTGCTCGGTGAACTGATCGGACCGCTGGCCGCCGCCGGGAAGCGCCACATTGACCGTGTTGGTGCGTGCCGTGCCTGGCGCGAACAGCTCGCCAAGGTTGGGCGCCCGGATATCGCGCGAGCGGGTGACACGGAACTTGATGTCGTCGATCACCTGCCAGGTGGCCCCCAGCTTCCAGGTGTTGACGCTGCCCGACGTGCTGTAATCGGTAATCCGGAAGGCGCCGTTCAGATCGAGCCCGGTGAACACCGGCACCACGGCCTCGACAAAGGCCTCCTTCACATCAAAGGCGCCGGCGGTGACCCGGTAGTTGCCATAGAGCCAGCCCGCATTGAACTGCGGATCGACAAAGCCGTCCACCCGCTCGCGGCGATATTCGGCACCGAAGGCGACGCTGACCGGGCCTTCCCAGGTGTCGAACAGCTCGTTTGTGGAGAAGGTGGCGGCGACCACATCCTGCCGCAGGCTCTGGAAGCGCTGCGGCTGGGCGCCGCCGTTGAACACATAATCGATAGCCGCATCGGACGGCCCGTTCACGCCGACCCGGTTCAAGGGCACGCAGCCGTTGGTCGGGTTGGTGAGGGTGGAGCGGCAGACGATGGTGCCGGCAGCTATGCCAGCCGCGTTGCCCGCTGGCGCGCGCACCGAATCCTGAGCCAGCGCCACCCGGTCGTTGCGCCAGGTGTTGGTGAGCAGTTCGTTGGTTTTGGACAGGCCGACCTGATAATAGCCGCTCCACTTCCAGGCCATGTTGCCGACATCGAAATCACCGTCCGCGCCGGCCACATAGCGGTAGACATAGCGGCGGTTGTCGGACCCTGCGGCCGGGAAGCCGCTGTTCGAGGTGCCGATCTCGACCGCAAATGCGTTTGGCGATGCGGCGAGCGCGTTTGCGGCAATCGACGGCGGCAGGAAGGCATTGTCGAGCCGGATCTGGACGCCGGTCGACGGGGTCTGCTGGTAGAGGCTGCGCCCGGCATAGCCCGACCAGCTGAACTGCAGGAACGGCCGGAACGCCGGCGAAAACTCGAAGCTGAGCCGGCCGAAGACATTGCCGCGCTCTTCGTGGGGGACCAGGCTGTTCGAGCTGAAATGGCCTTCGCGGCTGATGAGATAATCCCCGCCGATCATCCACTGGCCGCGGCGAGGGCCATAGAGAAACTGGTTTTGCGTCGGCAGGCCGGTCGCGGGGTTGATCTGGCCGAAGTAGGTGCCGTTGAGGTTCGAAAGCCGGTCGGGCGCTGTGCCCGCATCGGGACCATCGGGGATGAGAATGGCGTTCACGATGCCGCCGGGCGTGAACTCATAGGTGCCGATGCCCGAGCCGACGAACCGCTCCGGCTGGCCGTTGCCCTGCACAAAGGCCGGGTTGTCGATCTGGAAGAAGCCCGGCTCCTGCCAGTCACGGTCATAGGTATCGACCCCGGTCTGCTTGAAATAATCACCCGAAAGCAGCAGCTTGCCGCGCCCGCCGGCAAAGGGGATGCCGGCAGTGAGGCGCACAAGATGGTTGGGCGCATCGCCGTAGGTGGTTTCGCCATATTCATATTCGGCCTTGAAGCCGGTGAACTCCTTGTCGAGGATGAAGTTGACCACGCCGGAAACCGCATCAGACCCATAAACCGACGAGGCGCCGCCGGTGACCACTTCGACGCCCTTGATGAGCCCCTGCGGCACGGTCTGGGTATCGACGAAGCCGGCGGTGGTGGAGGCGACCGAGCGCTGGCCATCGACCAGCACCAGCGTGCGCTGGGAGCCGAGCGAGCGCAGGTTGACGGTCGCGATGCCGGCCTGGCCGTTGGAAAGCGAGCCGGAGTTGGTGGACGAGGTTTGCGAACCGCGCACCGCCGGCAGGGTGTTCACGAAATCACCGATATTGGCCTGCGGCTCGGCCTTCAGCTCGGCCGCGCCAACGACGCTGACCGGGGTTGGGGCATCATAGCCGGTGCGGGCGATGCGCGAGCCGGTGACGACGATGGCATCGGCGGCCGGATCGGCGGTGGCCTGTGCGGTTTCGGCCGGCTGCTCTTCCGCCGCCCGGGCTGCGGTGCCGGAAACGCCGATGACCAGTGCCATGAGGCCTGTTGACGCGAGCCCGGCTTGGCGGCGGCGGCGCGATGCGGCGGGCGCGGCGGTGTATGGCAGGCAGCCGGCGGCCGCCGCGTGGATGTTGGTGTTCATTTGCAAGCCCCTTAAAAATCCCATGAAAGCACTTCCTCCCCAGGAAATGTTCTCCATCGGCAGGTCTTTCGCTCTGGCAGCTCGACCTCCGGACTTTCGCCGGTCGGTCGCTTGCCTGCCAGGACGAAAGCCTGAACCCCCGTGTTTTGCCGCCTGAAAACTGGCGGACATTCCTGTGTTTAAACCCCTGCGGCAGAGGGCGAACCCGCACGCCGCATAAAACCCGATCCCAACGCTTCGGAATAGGTTCGATTCGCTTGGGTATTGCAACAGAAAAATGACGGCTTCACGCATCTGCAACAAAATTGGCGGCGCGGTCTTGCATTGCAGCCAGCCCGGCCCTTCCCAGCAGCACTTCGGGCCGCTACCAGCCCTGCCATGGTCAGCCACATCGACACCTGGATCTTCGATCTCGACAATACGCTCTATCCGGCATCGTCGAGCCTGTTTCCGCAGATTGATGCGCGGATGGGGCAGTTCATCCAGCGGTTGCTGGGGGTGGACCCGGTTGAGGCCACCCGTATCCAGAAGGATTTCTACCATAGCCACGGCATGACGCTGCCCGGGCTGATGGCCGAACACGGCGTCGATCCGCATGATTTTCTGGGCTTTGTGCATGATGTGGATGTGGATGTGGTGGCGCCGCACCCCGAGCTTGGGGCGATGATTGCAAGGCTGCCGGGCCGCAAGCTGGTGTTCACCAACGCAGACGCGCCCTATGCGAGCCGGGTGCTGGCCCGGCTGGGACTATCCGACAGTTTTGAGGCGCTGCACGACATTCATGCGCTGGGCTATGTGCCCAAGCCGCAGGCGCCTGCCTATGCACATCTGTGCGCGGCACACGGGATCGACCCGTCGCGCGCGCTGTTTGTGGAAGACATGGCGCGCAACCTGGTGCCGGCCAAGGCTATCGGGATGACGACGGTGTGGATAGACAATGGCTCCGAGCAGGGCCCGCCCAAGGACCCCGGGGTGGCTGCCGAGCATATCGACTTCACAGCCCATGATACCGCCAGTTTTCTGGCAACCACTTTAGCCCTGTTGGAGGCCGCATGAGCCGCATTGAAACGCTGATTGCCGAAGGCTGGGAAAGCCGCGACACGATTACGCCCGCTACCGGCGGGATTTTGAAGGACGCCGTGCAGGCAGCGCTCGATGGGCTGGACAATGGCACGCTGCGGGTGGCGGAACCCGACGGCGCCGGCGGCTGGCGGGTGAACCAGTGGCTGAAGCAGGCGGTGCTGCTGAGCTTTCGGCTTTGGCCCAACAGCGCCAGTTTCGGCGCGCCCGGTGGCAGCTTTTGGTGGGACAAGGTGCCCACCAAGTTTGAGGGTTGGGGGCCGGAGGAATTTGGCAGGGCCGGCTTCAGGGCCGTGCCCGGCGCGATTGTGCGGCGCGGGGCCTTTGTGGCGCCCGGCGTGGTGCTGATGCCGAGCTTTGTGAACATCGGCGCGCGGGTGGGCAAGGGCAGCATGATCGATACCTGGGCCACGGTGGGCAGCTGCGCGCAGATTGGCGAGAATGTGCATATTTCGGGCGGCGCCGGCATTGGCGGCGTGCTGGAGCCGGTGCAGGCAGCGCCGGTCATCATCGGCGACGGCGCCTTTATCGGCGCGCGCGCGGAAGTGGCCGAAGGGGTGCAGGTGGGCGAAGGCGCCGTGCTCTCGATGGGGGTGTATCTGGGCGCCTCCACCAAGATAATCGACCGGGCGACGGGCGAAGTGCACATGGGCCGGGTGCCGCCCTATGCCGTGGTGGTGCCGGGCGCACTGCCGGGCAAGCCGCTGCCCGACGGGAGCCCGGGGCCGAGCCTGTATTGTGCGGTGATCGTGAAGACGGTGGACGCGCGGACGCGGGCGAAGACGGGGATCAACGAGCTGCTGCGGGATTGAGGGGCGGCTGAGGAATTAGCGGCGTCATTCTGCCCTGCGGCGAGGCGCGCGGTCGTTTCTTTTTTTTCAGGCGCTATGTGGGGGAGATGGATTCGAACCCGCAAACATCTGTGCTCTATAATTCGGAATGTCCGGTGTGCAGTGCCGAGATCGGGCATTATGCGCGCTATGTGGACGGTGCGGGGCTTCCGATCCGGTTCGATGACCTGAACACGACGGCGCGGGAGCCATGGGGGCTGGATTATGACACCGCCGCGCGCCGGCTTTATGTGCGGCGGGACGGGGTGGTGACATCGGGCGTCGAGGCGTTTCTGGTGCTGTGGGAACAGATGCCGCGCTACCGGTTTCTGGGGCGCATATTGGGGTTGCCGGGGATCAGGCAGGTTGCCAGCGCCGCTTATGACCATGTGGTTGCCCCGGCATTTTACCGAGCGCAC
>JBBQIP010000088.1:0-10586 GCA_038325045.1 Sphingomonadales bacterium | reverse complement strand
CCGCACCCCCCCATCCTATAATTCCCCCCATCGACGCCACTACCGTTGGCGGGCCCACGATGGTGGAATATATCGATGGCTCGGTTCTGGCGCAGATGGGCACGCCGGATATGCGGATCCCGATCGCCTATGCGCTGGCCTGGCCGGAGCGGATCGAGACACCCTGTGCCCGCCTGGACCTCGCGCAGATAGGCAAACTTACCTTCGAAGCACCTGATCTTGATCAGTTTCCGGCGCTAGGGCTGGCTTGGGATGCGCTGCGGGCAGGGGGTTCGGCGCCGTGCATTTTGAACGCCGCCAACGAAGTGGCAGTGGCGGCGTTCATCGCCGGGCAAACTGGCTTCCTTGATATCGCCGATGTGGTGGCGGCAACGCTCGACCGTCTGGGCTCGGCGCCGCTTGACGGGCTGGATGCGGTGCTGGAAGCGGACAAGCAGGCGCGGGTGACCGCATCGACCTTGGTGAGGGAGCGAGCACGATGACCGAATTCCTTCCCCAGCCGGGCCTGATGTTCAGCCTCGCGGCCTTCATTCTCATGATCGGCGTGCTGGTGGTGGTGCACGAAGGCGGGCATTTTCTGGCCGGGCGCATGTTCGGCACGAAGATCGACGCCTTTGCCTTTGGTTTCGGCCGCGAGATCATCGGCTGGACCGACCGGCGCGGGGTGCGTTTCCGGCTCAACTGGCTGCCGCTCGGCGGCTATGTGCGCTTTACCGGGGACATGAACGAAGCCAGCCGCACCAACCCGGCAGTGATGGCGCTGCCCGCGAGCGAACGGGCCGGGCTGTTTGCCTTCAAGCCGCTCTGGCAGCGCGCGATCATCGTGGCGGCCGGTCCGGCGATAAATTTCGCCTTTGCGATGCTCATTTTGGCCGGCTTCTATGTGGCGCTAGGCCATCCGATAACGCCGCCGCTGGCAGCACAGGTGATGCCCCAGAGCGCTGCTGAGGCCGCCGGCATAAGGCCCGGAGATCGGATCGTGGAAATCGACGGCAGCAAGATCAACCGTTTCGAGGACATATTGAACGCCGTCGCGGTGAGCAGCGGCGCCCCGATGGCCCTGAAGATCGAGCGGGCCGGCGAAGCGCTGCTGCAACTGCAAGTATCGCCGCGCATGACGATGGTGACCGACCGGTTCGGCAACAAGACCGCGATTCCCCGGATCGGCATCGCGCGGGGCCGCCAGATCATCGAGGAGGTAGGGCCGCTGGAGGCGCTTGGGTTTGGGGCCAGTGATACCTATGCGATGGCCGCCCTTATCGGCCAGACCCTGCGCCAGATCGTGGTTGGCGAACGCAGCCTGGACGATGTGGGCGGTCCAATTCGCACCGGCCAGATCGCCGGCCAGCAGGCGGCGCTGGGGGTTTCCGCCTTCATCGCCTTCATGGCATTTTTCTCGGTCAACCTCGGGCTCATCAACCTGCTGCCCATCCCGACTCTGGACGGGGGGCATCTTCTCCTCTACGCCGTCGAGGCCGTGCGGCGGCAGCCGCTTGGCGAACGGGTTCAGCAATGGGCCTTTGTGTCCGGTTTCGCGGCGCTGATGTCGTTGATGGTCGTGCTGACCTTCAAGGATCTGGGTTCGGTTGGCGTGTGGGACCAGCTTTCCTTGTGGCTGGACCGGACAGGATGATGGCAGTGAGGAGTTCAGGTCTGCGCATCATGACAGCCTCCCGGCCGGCCGTCGGCTTCGAAAAGGGGTCCAGGCCGCTTGGCAGTTTGGTCACGCTTCTTCTGGTCACGTCTATGCTTGCCGGACCAGCGCTGGCCCAGCAACGCCGCCAGCCGCAGCCGGCGCCGCCGCCGCCCCCGCTGGTGGACAGCGGCACGGTGCGCGTTGTGGGGCCCGGCAGCGGAATCGTGCGCTCCATCGCCGTAAGAGGCACCGAACGGCTGGAGCCCGAGACGGTGCGCTCCTACCTGAACCTCGCGGTGGGCAGCACCTATGACCGCAACCGCACAGACCAGGCGCTGAAGGCGCTTTATGCGTCCGATCTGTTTGCCGATGCCACGATCCGCGACGACAATGGCGCGCTGCTGGTGGAGGTTCGCGAAAATCCGGTGATCAACCGGATCGTGATCGAAGGCGCCAAGCGGGTGAAGGAAGACAAGATCCGCGAGGAAATCCGCCTTGCGCCGCGCCAGATCTTCACCCGCTCGAAGGCGCGTGCCGATGTCGGGCGCATTCTCGAACTCTACCGGCGGTCCGGGCGTTTTTCCGCTGCGGTCGAGCCCAAGATCATCCAGCTCGAACAGAACCGCGTCGATGTGGTTTTCGAGATGACCGAGGGACCGAAATCCAAGGTCCAGCAGATCAACCTCCTTGGCAACACCAAGTTCAAGGACAAGAAGCTGCGCGGCGAGATGGCGACCAAGCAGGCGCGCTGGTACAGGTTCTTCAGTTCAAGCGACACCTATGATCCTGATCGGCTTGCCTATGACCAGCAGAAGATGCGCCAATTCTACCTGACCGAAGGCTATGCGGATTTCCGTGTGGTATCTTCGGTGGCGGAACTGGCGCCGGATAACCGCGACTTTTTGGTCACTTATGTGCTTGATGAGGGCGAGCGCTACAAGTTTGGCACCGTGGAACTGGTCAGTGACCTGCGCGACATCAAGCCCGATGAATTCAAGGCGCTTATCCCGATCGAGGCCGGCGACTGGTACAACGCCCAGAAGATCGAGAACACGGTCGAGACACTGACCGAGACCGCCGGCCTGCTGGGCTATGCCTTTGCCGATGTGCGGCCGCAGTTTGACCGCGACAAGGAAAAGCTGGAGATGAACGTCACCTTCCAGATCGGGGAGGTGCCGCGCGTTTATGTCGAGCGGGTGCAGATCAACGGCAATACCATCACCCGCGATACCGTGATCCGCCGCGAATTCCGCCTGGCGGAAGGCGATGCGTTCAACTCGATCAAGGTCAGGCGCTCGTCTGACCGGATCAAAAGCCTTGGCTATTTCCAGGAGCGGCTGGAAATAGAGCAGAAGCCCGGCACCACGCCGGACCGGATCGTGCTGGAAACCAATGTCGAGGAGCGGCCGACCGGCGAATTGCAGGTATCAGCCGGTTTCTCCAGCCTTGAGCGGTTCATTCTCTCGCTTTCGGTCCGGCAGCGCAATTTCCGCGGGCGGGGGCAGGAACTCAGGCTTTCCGCCAATATTTCCGCCTTCTCCCGGTCGGTCGAGGCCGGGTTTACCGAGCCCTATCTGTTCGGGCGCAACCTGGCGCTTGGTTTCGACATTTTCACCCGCGATTTCCGCTCCTTCCAGTTCGGGGCGGATAACAGCCGCAACACTACCTACATGCAGACATCGACCGGCTTTCAGGTTCGCACGGGCTTCCCGGTCACCGAATTCTGGGCGGCCTCGTTCCGCTATGGCCTGAGCTTCGAGAACATCACGCTCGATCCGGCGCTGTTTTTCACCAACGGCGTTTGCGATCCGCTGCGCGCAGGCCGCTTCTTGTGCGAGGCGCTTGGTCAAAGAACGGTATCTTCAATAGGTTACTCGATTATCTTCAATGATCTGAACAATAATATCCGTCCTACTGCCGGGCAGCGCTTTTCGGTGAGCCAGGATCTTGCAGGCGTTCCGCTGGGTGTGAAATATGTCCGCACCCGCGCCAACTATGATCGCTATTACGCGCTCTTCGGCTCCGGTTTCATTCTGCAGATCGCCGGCGAGGGCGGCTATATCGCCGGATATGGCGGCAGCACCGTGCTGTTGACCGATCGCTTCTTCCTGGGCGAGCCGCAGATGCGCGGTTTCCGTATTCGCGGCGTGGGCCCCCGCGTGTTGCGCCGGCCATTCGATGCCGATGGCGTGGGTGTTACCGACCGCAATTTCGTGTCGGACGATGCGCTGGGCGGCAATGCCTATTATTATGGCAAACTCGAAATGCAAATTCCGCTCGGCTCCGGCGGGGCGGAGCTGGGCCTGCGGCCTTCGCTGTTCACCGATGTGGGCGCGGTATGGAATGTGCGCCGGCCCACGCTTACCTGCCTCAATGGCCCGACCACGAACCGGCCGGAATGTGAAACTTTCGACGCGAATGCACCTTCCAACGGGTTTGAGGAGGTTTTCCTAGGTGATTCTCCGAGCCCAAGGTTGTCGGTGGGCATAGGCGTGTCGTGGAATTCGCCGTTCGGGCCATTCCGCTTCGACCTGGCAAAGGCGCTGCTCACCCAGCCGGGCGATGATACTCAGCTTTTCCAATTTAATGTAGGGACTCAATTCTGATGAACAAGTTTATGCTTTCCTTGGCTGTTGCCACATCGGGTCTTGCTGCGTCCATGGCTGCTCCGGTGTATGCCCAGACCTTGCCCGCCGCTGTCGTCATCGTGGTCGATCTCGACGGGCTCTATGCCAATTCGGCCGCTGCCAAGCAGGCCAGCGCCGAGCTCAAGACCAAGGATGACGCGTTCCGGGCGCGGCTGAGCCAGCTCCAGAGCTCGCTTGGAACCGAACAGCAGCAGCTGGCACAATCCCGCCCGCAGGCGCCCGGTGCCGCGCTTACCGCCTGGGAAACCAAGGCCAAGGATTTCCAGACCCGCAGCGGCCAGGCCGAGCAGGAAGTTGCCAAGCGCCAGCAGGATCTGCAGGCCGCGCGGCAGTTCGTCATCCGCCAGATCAACGATGCTCTGCAGCCGATCATCACCACGGTAATGCGCGAGCGCGGCGCTTCGGTGGCGATGGCCAAGGGCGCAACGCTGGACAGCTCGGCAGCGCTCGACATGACCACAGACGTGCAAGCACGGCTCGACCGGGCGCTGCCGCGCGTTTCCACCACGCCGCCGGCGACACCTGCTCCGGCTGCAGCTCCGGCCGCAGCTCCGGCAGCGCCGCGCTGATGGCCGACGCCGGGCCGCCGGCAGCCAAGCCTTCAAGCCTTGGCCCGGCTGATGTGAGGGCGGTGATGGCGTTGTTGCCGCACCGCTACCCCATGTTGCTGGTGGACCGGGTGGAAGACCTTGTGGCCGGCGTATCGGCCAAGGGTATCAAGGCGGTGAGCATCAACGAGCCGTTTTTTGCCGGGCACTTCCCGGGCCGGCCGATCATGCCCGGCGTGCTGATTGTGGAGGCGATGGCCCAGACCGCCGGTGTGCTCGCCATGGCCACGCTGGGCGAAGCCGGGCGCGGCAAGCTGGTTTATTTCATGGCCATCGACAATGCGAAGTTCCGCGCGCCGGTCGAGCCTGGCTGCCTGCTGGAGCTGCATGTCAGCTTCACCCAGAACCGGGGCCGGGTGAGCAAGTTTGAGGGCCGTGCCATGGTCGAGGGCAAGCTGGCAGCCGAAGCCAGCTTTACGGCAATGGTGGCAGACCCGCCGGCCTGACCCCGGGCCTGGTCGCTATCCGGCAGGCCAGGAAAATGATTGCGGCGCCAATCCAGACCACCGGGGCCGGTATCTCGGCAAAGAACAGCCAGCCGAACAGCGCCGCAAACGGCAGCCCGATGAACTCCATTACCGCGCTTACCTGCGATTCGAGCCGGGCATAGGCGCGGGCCAGCATCTGTATGCCGATGTTGCCGACAAGCCCCAGCGCCAGAAACCAGGGCAACGCATCAACGCGAACGCTGGCAGCGCCTTCGATGCCAACAGGCAGCAGCAGCACCATCGGAACAAGGCTGCCGAGCAGCGTGATCGAGGTGGCGTTGTCTTTTCCGGCGCGGGCGCGGAGTACGATAGCGGATCCGGCATAGGCCACGGCGGAAAAAAGCGCCGCGGCCACTGCCAGCGTGCGGTTTGAGCCCGATGCGGCAACGGCTTCCCCGCTCACCGCTACTGCCACGCCTGCAAAGCCCAGCAGGCCGCCAAGTACCGCCTGGCGGCGCAGCCTTTCCCCCAGCACCGCCCGTGCCAGCAGCGGGATCAACAGCGGCGCAACAAAGGCGATGGTGAGCGTTTCCGCCAGCCCCAGCTGCTGCAGTGCATAGAAAAAGGTGAGCCCGCTGAGCGTAATGAGCATGCCGCGCACGATATGGGCTGGCCACATCGCGAGGGTGATGGCCGTCCGCCCCTGCGCCAGCCATACCGCGACCGCTATCAGGCTGCCGGCAGCAAAGCGCCCGAATGTAACGAGCGCTACCGGGTGCACGACGGTAAGATGCTTCACCAGCGCGTCCATGGCGGCGAGCATGACGATCCCAGCGGCGCACTGTGCCAGAGCGCGCGCCTCGGCGGTCACTTGTTAATGTCGCGGATCAGGCTGGCAGCAAGATACAGGCGGCGCGGAATGGCATCGGTGAGCACATATTCCTCATTGCCGCTGTGATAGCCGAAGCCGGGCAGGCCAAGCACCTCGATGATCGGCACCCCGGCGCGCGCGGCAAAGCCCGCATCGGTGCCGCCGCCAGTGCGTGGCTCCACCGGCAGCTCGGGCCCGCCCGCTTCAACGTAAAATGCGCGCGCGCTCTCGACCAGCCGAAGCCCCGCTGCATCGGCGGTGAAGGCCGGCCGGTTGATCCGCACATCGACGCTCACCTTGGCGCCGGCCAGCATGGGCGTGGCCAGCCGCTCTTTCAGCTCGGCTTCGAAGGCTGCCACATTTGCATCGCTCACCTCGCGCAGATCGCCAATCAGCGTCACATCATCGGGAATGATGTTGCGGGTGCCGCCTTCCTGCTCGATCTGGGTCCAGTTGAAGCGCCGTTTGCCCCGCCCAAGATCGAGGTCGCGGGTCGTGGCGATGATATGGGCTGCTTCCACCAGCGCATTTACGCCCTGCTCCGGGGCGTTGCCGGCGTGCGATGCCTTGCCGATGATATGGACGGTAACGGTGTTGGTGCCCGAAGTGCCCGCTACCAGCGCCTCGCGCGGCACAGCGAGCGTTGGCTCGAACGAAAGCACGGCTGACTGGCCCCTTGAAAGCTCGGTAATGATGTCGCCCGATCCAACCGAGCCGATCTCCTCATCGGTGTTGAACACGACCGTCAAGGCCGCATAGTCCATCGGTTTCAACAGCTTCAGTGTCGAGAGTATGACCGCAATGCCGCTCTTGGCATCGGCCACACCCGGGCCATAGGCGCGGTTGCCCTCTATTCGCCAGGGTGTCTCGGCCAGCTGGCCGGGCTGATAGACGGTATCCATATGCGCCAGCATCGTGACACGGGCTTTGCCGGTGCCGGCCAATCGACCGACAATGATCTCGCCATTGGCGCCGGCCTTTGGCGTCACCCGCTCAACCGTGGCGCCGCGCGCCGCCAGTTCGGTGGCCAGCAGATTGCCGATGGCGATGATGCCGGCCTTGTCATAGCTGCCCGATTCGATTTTCACGAGCTTTTCAAGGGTGGTGAGCGTGTTTGGCGCCTCTGCTTGCGCAGACCGGAGCAATGCCGCATCGGGCGCGGCGAGTGCCGGCGTTGCAGCGGCAAGCAGCAGCGCTGCTGCGAAAGGGCGAAGACCGATCATCATGCGCTCTCCTCGAACAATTCGCGGCCGATCAGCCAGCGGCGGATTTCCGACGTGCCGGCGCCGATTTCATAAAGCTTCGCATCGCGGAGCAGCCGGCCGGTCGAATAATCATTGATATAGCCGTTGCCGCCGAGGCACTGGATTGCTTCCAGCGCCATCAGCGTGGCCTTTTCAGCCGAGTATAGAATGCAGCCGGCGGCATCCTTGCGGGTGGTCTCGCCGCGGTCACAGGCTTCCGCCACTGCATAGCTGTAGGCGCGCGCAGTGGAATGGGTGACGTACATGTCCGCCAGCTTGCCCTGCATCAGCTGGAAGCTGCCGATCGGCTGTCCGAACTGCTTGCGGTCGTGCACATAGGGCATCACCACATCTAGGCAGGCGGCCATGATGCCGAGCGGGCCGCCCGAAAGCACAACGCGCTCATAATCCAGCCCCGACATCAGCACCCTGGCGCCGGCACCCACATCGCCCAGCACATTTTCGGGCCCCACCTCGCAATCCTCGAACACCAGTTCGCAGGTGTTGGAACCACGCATGCCGAGCTTGTCCAGCTTGGGCGATGTGGAAAATCCCTTCATGCCGCGCTCGACCAGAAAGGCGGTGATGCCGCGCGGCCCTGCCTCGGGGTCGGTGCGGGCATAGACCACCAGTGTCGAGGCATCCGGCCCGTTGGTGATCCAGAATTTGCTTCCTGTCAGCCGCCAGGCGCCGTTGCCGTGCGGCCGCGCCGCCAGCCGCATCGACATGACATCGGAGCCGCTGCCGGCTTCGGACATGGCGAGGCTGCCGATCTTTTCACCGCTGATGAGCCCGGGCAGGAACCGCGCCTTCTGCTCGGGCGTGCCCCAGCGGGCAATCTGGTTGATGCACAGGTTGGAATGTGCGCCGTAGCTCAGGCCCACCGCCGCCGATGCCCGGCTCAATTCCTCAACCGCCACCACATGCGCCAGATATCCCAGCCCGGCGCCGCCATCGGCCTCCGCCACGGTGATGCCGTGCAGCCCGAGCGCGCCGAGCTTTGCCCAGAGATCGGCTGGAAATTCGTTGCTGCTGTCTATCGCGGCGGCGCGCGGCGTGATTTCGGCCGCTGCAAAGGCTGCCACGCTCTCGCGCAGCATGTCGATGGTTTCCCCATGGTGGAAGCGCAAGGGTGAGAACATGAACGCAAGCCTTTGATAACTATAAGTTCAGAGTGGGCCATTGCTTGTATAATGGCTGTAAAAATCATTATCGCGCGCAAAATTGATGAAGCTCATGCCGATATGCGGGCTCAGGCCTTCGACATGATGCCACCAGCCGACTGGAAGAAACAGCGCATCGCCGGGATGGAGCGTTACCTCCATGACCGGCGGCCGTTCTGCGTCACCCGGTCCTGCAGGCAGCGCTTCGCTGCTCCACTGGCTGAAGCAGTGGAGGTGGTTCCGCATCCGGGGAGTTTCGGCAGCGGCGACGAGTTTGACCCGCTTGGTGCCGACAAGCTGGACCAGCAGATTATTGGTCAGATCGTGATGGAAAGGCGTGATGGTGCCCTGCGGGCCCATCCAGAAAAAGCCATCCCTCGCTTCTTGAGGCGCGAGCCAGCCGGGAATGGTGCCGATATCCTGCCAGAGCGGAGAAAGCACCTGCTTGTTGTGCACGCTGTTATAGGCGGTCACGTAAAAATCATTGCTCGGGCCGTCTTGCGTGATGCGGCGGATGATCTCGCCAAACGGCAAGCGGCCGGTGTGCCGGTCCTTGGCGATTTCATAGTCGGCCTGCGCTTCGCGGTTATGCTGCACATCCACTTCGACCGCGCCGAGGGCGCGCTTCAGCGCATCGAAGGTCCATTCCCGCGCCGGCCAATGGTCGATGAGCCCGGAAACTAGCACCGGCCGGTTGGCGCTGTAGTGCAGCGCAAAAAAGGCATCGGCGTCCAGCGCCTGCACATGGGGAACTTGGGCGCCGGCCAGCTGCTGCAGCCGTGCCGTGTTGGCGAGAAGCCAGTCACGCTTGGCCAGCCGGGCCTGAAGCTGGCGGGCCCCTGCCAGATAAGGGCTTTTTTCGGCCCGTGCGACCTCGGCAGCGGCAATCGCCCCGGCTATGCCCCGGCTGGCGATCCGGCTGGTCACCCGGTCTGCCGGCATTCCCTCCAGCAGCATCGCCGCAATCTCGGTGCGCAAACTGTCGTTTACGGGCGTTATGGGCTTGTGTTTGGCCATCTGCGCCCTCTTTCAGGGTGTGATTTCAACAAGCAGCATGCCGTCGGCAACCAGATCACCAGCCGCGATATGCACGGCGCCGACCGTGCCGGAACCGCGCGCCAGCAGCCTGTGCTCCATCTTCATCGCTTCAAGCACCAGCAGGCGATCGCCTTCAACGACAGCTTGCCCCGGCTGTACATCGACAGCCAATACCCTGCCGGGCATCGGCGCCAGCACCCGGCCATCGCCGCTGCCACCGCCTCTATTACCGCCGCTGCCAAGTCGCGGCGCAGTGCGGCTGAAAACCCAGCATTCGCCCCCGATGCGCACCTCGATGCTGGCGGCGTGCGCCACCACAATGGCACGGTAAAGCTGCCCGCCGATGTCGGCCGTGATCCGCGCCCCGTCACGCGCAGCGCCAGCCTCGGCAATGCCGTCCAGCCCCGCTATCCGCCAGCGACCACCGGCAGGGGTGAGGCGCAGCTGATGCGGCGTGTCATTATGCCAGAGCCTGATGTGCGAGGCTGCCGGCAGGTTGAGCCGAAAACCATCACGCCCGAACGGGCCGGGCACAGCCGAAGATGCGCCTGGAAGCGCCAGGGCCAGGGCTGCGAACAGCAGCACCGTTTCGGGCAAAGTGTCCGGAGGCGTCAGAGAATCGGCGTGGCGGGCGATGAATCCGGTGTCGATTTCGCCGCTTCGAAAAGCCGGATGCCCCGCCAGCCGCGCGAGGAACGCCCGGTTGGTCTTGGGGCCGGTCACCACCGTTGCGGCAAGCCCGGCCACCAGACGGTCAATCGCCTCGTCGCGCGTAGTGCCGTGGGCGATCAGCTTGGCGATCATCGGGTCATAATCCAGCCCGATCCGGCTGCCGGGCTCTACACCGGTATCCACCCGCAGGCCGGGGCCGAATTCCAGCCGCCCGATGGTTCCGGTGGAAGGCAGAAAGCCGCTGTCCGGGTCTTCGGCATAGAGCCGGGCTTCCACCG
>JBBQIP010000087.1:0-11105 GCA_038325045.1 Sphingomonadales bacterium | reverse complement strand
CTCCTGCTCCGCCGGCTCGAACCGGTCCCAGCCATGGTACATGCGGAACAGCCGGTGGTTGCCCGAAAGCCGGTCGCGGTTCCGCGCCAGAAAGTCCCAGTACAGGCTGTTGAACGGGCAGGCGCCCTCGCCCGTCCGCTTCTTCACATCATGCACGCACCCGCTGCAATAATCGCTCATCCGGTTGATATAGGCGCCGCCCGCCGCATAGGGCTTGGATGCCATCATCCCGCCATCGGCATACAGCCCCATGCCGATCACATTGGGCGTCTCCACCCACTCATAGGCATCGGCATACACAATCAAAAACCACTCGCTCACCGCCGCCGGGTCGATCCCCGCCACCAGCGCAAAATTCGCCAGCACCATCAACCGCTGAATATGATGGGCATGGGCACCCCGCTTCGTCGCCCCCACGGCCTCGGCCATGCAGCGCATGTCGGTCTCCCCGGTCCAGTAAAGATCCGGCAGTGGCCGCGTCGCGCCCAGATGGTTGCGGCCCGCATAGTCCGGCCCGGCTATCCAGTGGATGCCGCGCACATATTCCCGCCAGCCGATAATCTGCCGGATGAAACCCTCCACTGCATTCAGCGGCGCAGCCCCTGCCTTCCACGCCGCCTCGGCCGCCGCACACACCTCCAGCGGCCCCAGCAAGCCACAATTGATGAGCGCGGAAAGCTGCGAATGGAACATCCCGTCCTCACCCGCCACCATCGCATCCTGAAAATCCCCAAACTGCGGCAACCGCTTCTGGGTGAAATCCGCCAGACACTCCAGCGCCTGCGCCCGCGTCACCGCCATGCCAAAAGGCCGCAA
Organism: Sphingomonadales bacterium; assembly: GCA_038325045.1. GTDB lineage: Bacteria > Pseudomonadota > Alphaproteobacteria > Sphingomonadales > Sphingomonadaceae > Sandarakinorhabdus. Next base: position 10,289 of record JBBQIP010000087.1, on the reverse strand, counting down.
ATCCCCGAAATGCTCCCCGAACCGCGCCTCCACCAGCGCCAGCACCTCCTCGGTCACCTCATCGGGCGCAAACCCCGGCATCGGCGGATACCGCGTCCCCTTCGCCGGCGGCTTGCGGTTCTCCGCATCAAAATTCCACTTGCCCCCCGCCGGCTCATCCCCATCCATCAGCAACCCCGTCTGCCGCCGCACCAGCCGGTAAAAATCCTCCATCACCAGCCGCTTTCGCCCGTCCGCCCACGCCGCAAACCAGTCCCGGCTCACCAGAAACCGATCATCCGCCAAAACCTCGGTCGGCACCTCCCCACCCCAGCCCGGCTGCTCGCCGATCAGCCGCCAATCCCCCGCCTCCACCGCCACCACCCGCTCAGCCCCATGCCGCACCACCGCGCGCCTCACCTCGCCCTGCAACGATTGCGTGTTCCCCGCATCCTCCAGCGCCACATAATCCACCCGCCAGCCAGCGCCGCGCAAAGCCGCCGCATGGTGCCGCATCGCACTGAACAGAAACGCAATCTTCTTCCTGTGATGCTTCGGCGCGCTGGCCTCCCCCGCCACCTCCGCCATCAAAACAACCGCCTCGCCCTTCGAAACACCGCACAGGCTCGCAAGATCAAACGAAAGCTGGTCCCCCAGCACAGGCACAATCACAGTCATCCCCCCGTCTCGCGCCCACCCGCAAACCCGTCAACGCGCGGATGGTCGCGTGAGGGGGCTCCGGCGGGGCCTGTAAGCCTCCGGCGGCTGGGGCCTTGGGCCCCAGACCCCTCGCTCTTCTGCTCTCGAGTCAGTCGAAGTCCAGAGTCTGTTCGTCTTGCATGTTTGTCTTCAACCTTGGCCTGCTAAAAAATGGCTTGGTTGTTTTTTGTTATTGACATTTATAAATACATTGATTGAAATTCTCTTGACTGTGGAGATATTTCTTGTTATTAAAACGCTTCGATATTCGTTGCTTGGCGTGCGGGCACAAAGGCACCGCCACAAGTGAAAATTATCTAAAAAAGCGCATCAAATGTGGAAAATGCGGTGAAAAGCGCTTTGAAACTTATTCTCCGTCCGCTCCTCTTGGAATCAAACCATTGCCGCCAAAGATTTCATATGGCCGGCGTTGCCGCTGGTGCGAAGTCCTGATTTCAGAATCATGGTTATCCAAACACCCAAGTGCGAAGCGATGCGAGACGCACTCGGACAAACGAATGCGTTAATGGGGTCTGGGGCCTAAGGCCCCAGCCGCCGGAGGCTCACAGGTGCCGCCGAAGGCTCTTGCCTACCGCGCCGCCGAGCGCAGCGGCGACCAGTTCGCCATGTTCACGGTATCGCTCACATAATAGGGCTTGCCGTTCTCGCCGATGAAGAACTTCTCCATTTCGGCGCGGTTGAACGGGCGAGCGCCGAGCCGACCGAGGATCGCCACCTGGTGGCCGCTTTCGTCCACGGCGCGGTCGCGGTCCAGGCCTTTGGCCACGGCGAGGGCGGCCTGGCCGGTGCGGCGGAAGGCGATGAGTTCGGGTTTGGGCGGGGCGGAGAAGCCGTAGAAGTTGGGCTGGCTTTCGGGGGATTGCAGCTGCAGCACCTTCATGCCGTTCTTGCCGTCGGCCACATAGGCGAACAGCGAGGCGTTGGTGGAGGCTACCACCACATCTTCGGCGTCGTTCAGCGCGCCATCGGCGGTGAAGGCCTGGTAGATTTTCGGCCGGCGCGGGGCTTTTACGTCGACGATCACCAGCCCCTGCGCCTTGGCGGCGACATAGGCATAGGTGCGCGCCACATAGATGCGGCGGGCGTCTGCCAGCGGCACGGTGGCTTCAGGCACCGCGACCGGGCTTTCGAGCCTGGTCACATCGAACAGTTCCAGCCCCTTGGCGGTGGTCACCCACAGGTAGCGGAACTGGAGGGCAGAGGCGCGCGGGTCATCCAGCGGCAGCGTGGCGGTCACTTTCGGCGCGGTCGGGTCATCAAGGTTCACCACCACCAGCGCTTTCGGCGTGGTGATATAGGCAAAATGCCCGCCAAGGATGATGTGCCGCGCGCCGGTGAGCACCCCGCCGGGGTTGAAGGCGGTGCTGCCGTCCTGCAGTTTCAACCGCTTCAGGAAGTTGTTGCGCGGTTCGCCGTCCGCCAGCGTGTCGATATCGGTGGCGATAAGCCCTTCGGCGCTGTCGGTGATGAAGGCGTAGCGATAAATCGGGTGGAAGGCCTGTTCCTGGTTCATGCCGCCCAGCGGGTCGGCCGGCACCTTGCCTTCGGCACGGAGCGCCTGCTCGGCCATCATCTTGTCGTTCCGCAGCACCGCAATGGGCTGGGTGGTGGCGATGGCGAAGCAGGTGGCATCCTTTGATTTCACCCGCGTATCATGCCCCAGCGGCGAAAACGGCGCGGTGACGATGCGTTCCGACACGCCCTTGTTGCCGACATTGGCGATGTCATAGGCCCTAAAGCCGCCCTTGCCCTCGGCCACCATCAGATATTCGCCGCGGTTCTGCAGGCAGCGTGCCGCCCCGCCGGTGCCCTGCCGGATGTTGGCGATTTCCTCCACTGAATCGGTCTCGCCCGAGAATTTCTTGTCGAAGGCCTTGCCGCGCGTCCAGTTCACCAGCTCGCGGCCGTTCTTCTCGACATGCTGCTGGTAATAGTCCGGATAGGCGAAGCGGTGGAGGTAGGAGCCGAACACCGCCTGTGGCTCGCCGAATTCGGTCACCCGCACGGCTTCCACCGCCTTGTCGAGGCCCACCCAGCTGTTGATGCCCACAAAGTTCACGAAGTTGGTGCCGGTCAGCAGCAGCTGCGCCATGATCGCGTTGTTGTCGTCCGCCTCGCTCACATGGCAATCGGAGCAGGTCTTGGTCTCCTCCTTGCGCACGGTGTGCGGAAAATGCGGCGCAAACGCCTGGGATGAGAAGCCCGAGGCCGCAATCGGCGGCTGCTGCACATAAATGCGCTCGCGGTTGATGTTGGTGGAGGTGAGGATCAGCGCCGAGCTTGAGCGGATCGGCGCGATGATGCCGCCCTTGGTGGTCTGGTGGCGGCCAAGCTGGAACATGTCATCGCGCGCCACCTGCGGGTTATAGGTGGCGTAGTTGCGGGTTTCCTGCTCCTCATATTTTTGTGTGCTGGTCTTCCAGTTTGCCTCGATCGGCAGGTGGCAGCCGCCACAGCTGGTGGTCCAGCTCAGATGGCAGGTGAAGCACGCCATATTGTCATCGCCGTGCGCCCGCTCGCCGCTCGCCACACCGGGGCCAAAGGCATAGCCGCCGCCGGCACTGGCAGACTTTGAAATCAGCTTTGCACGCGCCGATTTCTCGTTGAAGCGCGGGTGCCCCTGCGTCACCGAATCCTTCACCAGGCTCACCGTCCACACCAGCGCCGGGTTGGTGGCAGAACGCTGGATGAGCGAGCGGAAGCCCTTGGTGTCGGTCTGCCATTCAAAGCGCGGCTTACCGTCCGGGTTGCGGATCAGGCTCAGGTCCTTGCCCTCCGGGCGCGCTGCAAGGTTCGATGTCCGCAGGCTGGGGTATTTGTCCGCCGTGCCGTGGCAATCCTTGCAGCCGATCTCCACTGCATTGGCCACTTCGCCGTGGATGAAGCCATTGCCATGCCCATCCTGCGCAAAGTGGCAGTCCACGCACTGCATGCCCACTTCAGCATGGACCGAGAGCATGTGCACGGTCTTGCCCGGGTTGCCCGGCCCCGGCTCGGCGGCGGGCTCGGCAAATTGCGTCTCGCCGGCGCGCACGAACTTCTCCGGGTCATCGTTCGCAACGATATTGCCATCCTTGTCGAGCAGATTGCCGTCCCGGTCGCGCTTGAACACGGCGCGGAAGTTCCAGCCATGGCCATGGTAATCGGCAAATTGCGTGTCGGTGTTCAAATTGTTGCGGTCCGCCACCGTGCGCAGGAATTGCGGGTCGCTCCACAGCCCGCGCGGCGCAGCGCCTTCGGGGTTGCGGTCATTGGCCTCGCGCACTTCGGCCGCGGTCGGGTAGCGCTGCGCCTTGTAGAGCCGCTGATAATCCGCCTCGCTCATCCCCTCGGGCTTGGGCAGCCGGTTTTCCGGCCCCGGCCACATGTTGGGCGCGTCGCTCTCATAATCCCACATGGTGAAGCCGTAGAAGCTGTTCACGAACACATTGGGCTGGTGCATGTGGCAGTTCATGCACTGGGCGCTGGGGATCGCGCGGGTGAATTCGTGCAGCAGCGGGTGGCCGGGCTCGTTCTTCGGAATGGTCGGGTCGGCGGTTATCGTCGTGCCGTCGCGGCCATATTTGGCCCAGATGGTGGAATGGCGCGGGTCGCGGTCGTTGGCATACACGCTGTGGCATGCCCCGCAGCCCGAGGTGCGGTAATCGCCCGGCTGGTCGTTGGTGCCCATGAACCAGGTGAAGGGGTCGTTGAGCCGGGTCTTGGGAATGTTGATGAACGGGACCGCAATCCGCAAGCCGGTGCCCGCTCCCCGGTTAGACTGGCGGATGTCGGGCCGCCCCGGCTCGTCCAGCCGCTGCGTCTGCCCCAGCGCATTTGGCAGGCCTATTTCGGGGAAGATCGGGTTGATGTTGCGCCCGCCGCGCTCAAACACGCGGAAGATATCGCCCGGCGCCAGCACCTGCCACGCCGGCAGCGGCACCATGAACGGCAGCGCCCCCCGCGCCATTTCAGCCGCGGTCAACCTGCCCTTGTCGCCCACCAGAGGCGAGAAGAACGCCGCCGGCTCGGACGGGATTTCATGGCCGACAGCGCCATGTTTAACTGCCTCGTGCCCGCCCCCCGCTTCCTCGGCGCCGTGCAGCGAGGTGATCGGCTTGGCATTGCCCTCGCGGGTGTAGGATTCGCCGAAGATGTAGTTTTTATAGGGCGCAATGCCGTTGTTGTACGAAGCCCCGCCAAACAGCATGGCGCCGGTTGCCATGAGCGATCGCTCGGCTGCCTCGATGGTATCCAGATGGCAGGCCCCGCAGGCCTCGCGCGCCACCCTGTAGTCCGATGGGTTCACGAAGCGCACAAACTCCGGCGCCTCCTTGTTCAAAAGGGTATAGGACCGTTCCGGGTTGGCGGAATGCGGGTAATGCCAGCTTTCGGGGTAGCGCGGCAGCACATGCGCCTGCGCCATCAGCTTTTCATACGCCGGGTCCTTGCGGCCCAGCGCGCGCGGCGCCACCACCGCCACATCGCCGCCATGGCAATCGGTGCAGCCCAGCACCACCGAGGGGGCGGCGTGCATGGTCTTCTGGTCGCTCTCGGTATGGCACGAGATACAGCCGGCGCTCTTGGCGTCCGCCACCGCCCAGCTCTGGTTCTTGGGCGCTGCGGGCACGCTCACGCGGGTATAGTCGCGCTCCACCGGCTTTTCGCCCTCGCTGGCCAGCGAAAAGCCGCCGCCAGCCAGCGCCAGCCCGGCAATCACCCCCATGGCTATGGTCCTGAGCCCCCGCATCGCCCCCTCAATAGGCCAGAACGGCATTGAAAAGCACCGAATAATAGCGGTTATCCCGAGGCGAGTTGGCAAACAGGTCCTTGAAGCCCTGGCCCGGCTCCAGCACCGCACCCGACAGGCGGAACACCAGATTCTGGTTCATCTTGGGCCGGTAAATCGCCGCCACGCTCAAATCGGCGCCAATCTCCCTGGGGATGCTCCCCTCCACCCGCAGCACCTGCAGCACCTCGGTGGTGGCAAACCACAGGTAATTGGCATTGGCCGATACCCGCAGCTCGGGCAGCACATCAAAATCCGCGCCTGCCCCCACCAGCACCGTGCCGGGGTTGGTGAAGTTCGATTGGCCCTGCTCCTTTGAGGGCCGCAGGTTGTTCAAAATGCCGTTGCGGCTGTTCACCGTTATCGCCCGGCCGCCACCGGCAAAGGGTATCGTCTGGCGTATCCAGTAGCTGGTATCGGCGCCGGCAAACTGCGGGTTTTCAAAAATCGCATCATAGCCGCCGTCGCTATCGTCGAACGGGTTCGAATCGCCGCTCGCATAAAGTGCCGATCCGCGCACCCGCACCCAGTTGAAATCCATGCTCGGCTCAATGGCGGCAAAAAACGCCCGGATGTTCGCCTTGCGCCCCGTAAAGATGTTGTTGCTGTTGGTGCCCAGCACCACACTGGCGCTGCCGGTAAGGTTCAGCCGGCCAATCCGGCCATCGGTGTTGTAGCTCAGATACACCGCATCATAGCTGCGCCCGCGCAAACTGCCGATCAGCGCCGGCCGCACCGGAAAGCCGTTGGTATCCACCTGCACGTCATTGGCTTCGCGGTTGCGGTTCCAGGTCACCGCCAGCTGGCTGGTCATCCCCGGCACCGGCAGATCCTGCCGGTATACATTGGCGGTCACCACCCAGTCCTTGCGCAGCGGCCGCAAAATCGCGTTCAGGCCCGAGTTCGTGTCCTTCTCCAGCCGCCAGAACGCCGCCAGATTATACTGGAACCGGTTGTTGTCACGGCTGCCGAACAGCCGGATGCCCAGCTGGTTGTCCTGAAACAGAAAGCCCCGGAAATCGCTGCTGAACGGCTGGATGCCCACCCGCACCGAATCGAAATCATAGCGGTCCGATACGTTGCGCAAATGCTTGTCGATAAACAGCTCCTGCACGCCCACAAAGGCATCCGAGCGCACCGAGCTCCGGCTCGGCTCCACCAGCAGCACCCGGCGTTCGCCCACATCGACATGGTTGAACTGCACCGCCACCGCCGCGCGCACTTCAAGGTCCGGCGGCTTGAAGGCGGTCGATCCCTGGGTCAGCGCCGCACCAAGAATGACGGTCTGGGCAAACACGGTGGAATGCGGGCGGCCGAACACATCATTATTGCCCGGCCGCTCGCTGGTCTGCACGCCCACGGGGGTGGGAAAGCTGCGCGGCTCCACCACCGTGTCCGAAATCGCTGTCAGCTGCAGAAAAACATCTTCGGTCCCGCACAGCGGCCGGTCGCCCTTCAGCGTGTTCTGGTTATAGGGGTCGAGCGGGTTGCTCTTCACCAGCCCCAGCGTCTCCACCAGCCGCCACCGGTCGGGCACCGGCAGATGGTCGCGCGGGTAATTATAGGCCTCCGGCAGCCGCACCGCGCCGGGGTTCAGCTGCGTCGGCTCGGCTCTCGGCGCCGGCTCGTACAGGCCGGGCCGCCGCCGGCCGGGAACCGGCTCGCCTGCGTCGCCACCTTCGCGCGCCTCTTTTTCAGCCGCCCGCTCGTCATTCACCGGCTTCAGCGGCCCATAGCAATCGAACCATTTCGAAAACGGCCCGGCCTGGGCGGGCGTCGCCGCCAGCGCCGTCATGAGCGCTACAGGCGCGGCAGAGGCAAAAAGCCTAGAGCCCCTGACAGACATTCTGCTCAGCCGTATCGAGGAAGGGCGCAAACGGGCAGCCCACGAAGCGCAACCGGGACTGGCCGCCACCTTCAAGTGGCACCGTGATCTGGTCGGAACGGATCGATGCCGGCGGCAGGCCGATGGTGCCCAGCCGAAGCCCGGCATTATGCACCCCCAGAAACGTCGTCATGTCATCCTGGTCGATGCCGTCGCCCGAGGCGCCCAGCGCCCCCACCAGCACATTGCCCCGGTAGATCGGCACCGCACCCGGAAAAATCTGCAGCCCGTTCGCCAGCCGCTTGCCGCCGCCCGGGTGGGTGGGCAAAAAGGTGCAAGCCCGCGGATCGCCGCCGCCCAGCACCTGCAGCACATCCTGAATGATGAGCGCTGACTGCAAGCCGTTTGAAAACGGTGAGAATTGGGCAATCGGTCGGCTCAGCGGCCCCGGCGGGCGCGCCACCTCGCCATCCGGAAAATAGGGCCGGGACGCATTGCCGATAGCCCGGTTGGAGATTCCGAAGCCGCCATTGAAGGCGCCCGGCGTGGTGCTGAAAAAGCCGCTCAACCGGTCTGCAAAGTCCCGCACATTGGCATCGGGCACACCGGTTGAAGTCAATGCCGCCCGCAGCTCGGCCAGCGCCCCGGGGCGGGAGAAAAACGCCACCGACCGCGCCTTCTGCAAGCTCACATCGATGCCGAATACCGGCGCATCGGGCGCCCGCACAAAGCCCAGCGACACCCCGCGCGTGTCCACCACGCTCAGCGAAACCTGCGCCCGGCTGTCGCGCGGCTGGCGGATCTGCCCGCGCGCCCGGCTCATCATCTTGAAGGCCTCTTCCAGCACCACGCGCACCTCGGTGGCGGTCAGCGGTTGGGCCACCTCCGCCCCGTCGGTGGCGGCGCGCACCGGGTAGCGGTTGTTGCCCGCCCCGTCTGAAAGCACGAACGCATCCGGGTTGTTGAACTCGGCCACTGTCGCCGGCCGCACCCCGCTCGCCTCGCTGCCATAGGCAATGCCGGCCATGATCCCGCCATCGGTAAAGCCGGGCACCCCAACCAGCGCACCGCCGGCGCCGGCCAGCGGCGGCGGCGCTGCCGGGTTGCTCATGAAGCCGGTCGGTTCGGCATCGGAATAGCGCAGCAGCGTGCCATCGATGGAGATCCGCTCGGCGCGAATCTCGGCCGGCGGCAGCAGCGCCTGGGTTCCTGCCAGCGCGATCAGCTCCTCCACATCTTCGTCGATATCGGTAACTTCGGTGTCGAAGCCATAATCGCGGCCGGTCATCACCCCCACGCCGCCCACCAGCACCCCGTTCCGGTAGAGCGGAAAGCCCCCCGGATCGGCTGCCAGCCCCAAAGGCGCGCGCTTGGGGCCAACCATCGGCGCCCCTACATCAAACCGCTGGACCAGATCCGAACACGGCAGCTGCGAAAACTGCACCCCGAACAACGGCCCGGACTCAAGCCCCCGCGTGCGCTCGCTGGGCGGAAAATGCTCCTGCACGATCATCGAGGCCGTGCGCGAAGAAAAAGCGTTGCCCCCGCTCGAAAGATAAGCACCGGTCACCGCCTTGGAGATTGCCGCCAGCGATGCCGGCACCCCCAACCCCTGCACATCGATGTTCACCCCAAAGCCGGGCCGGGTCACCACCGTCACCGGCGCGCCGGGCATGCGGTACACCGCGAGCACATTGCCCACCCGGTCAACAACCGCGATCACCGCCGGCAGGCCGCGCGCGTTCGCCTCCGCCGCCGCCCGGGCCAGCACGCCCTCCACATCCGCTATGGTCAGCGCCTCCGCAGCCGGGCGCGCATATACCGAGGCAGGCGCGCTCACCACCGGCGCGCCGCCACCGGGCGCCGAGCCCGAAACCTCGCTCGCCGCGCCCGATCCGGTGGCACCACCACCGCCGCCACACCCCGAAAGCGCCAGCGCCAGCGCAGAAACCAGCGCCAAAGGGACCGCCCCGCGCCGCATCACTGTACGCCGAGCTCACCATCGATACCCGCCAGCGCACGCCGCAGCGGCTCCGGCTGCCAGCCATTGGCCTCGCGCGCCGCAGCATAGGCCCGGTCCAGCGCCGGCCGCATCGCCAGCGCCTGGTCGCGGGTCATCTGGCCATCCTTCACCATGGCGGCAATCAGCGTATCGGCCGCCATCACCGCCTGCGCGCCGCCCTGATAATCGGTCAGCCGCGCTGCATCGCCCTTCAGCACTTCGGCCAGCATCGCGCGCGTTTGGCGGGCATCGAAGCTGGCACCGGCAAAGCTCGCGGCCAGCCGGTTTGCGGTTGCCGCCAGCGCCGCACCCGCCTTCACCGCACCCGCCCTATCGCCGCCAAGGCTGGCGTGGAAGGTGCGGCTGCGGGCCTCCAGCTCGGTCGCCAACCCCGGCGCCGCCACCTTGGCGGCAGCGGCGAGCATGATCATGCTCTCGTCGTTCCACACCGGCTGCCCAAGCTCGATCGGCCGGCCCGGGTTGGTCCGCGCCGCAACACTCGCATCCGGCGCATCGGAGAAGGTGCGGTGGCACGAGCGGCAATCGAAGAAATAAAATTCCGGAAATGCCCCGCCAGCGCGCGCCGGCCAGAGCGACAGCGCCCGGCTCACCGCCAGCGCCTGCCCCACGGCCCAGGTCCGCACGCCCGAAGGCGCGCCCTTGCGCGCGGTATAATCGCTGTCCTCGTCATGGTGCGACTGGAGCGAAGTGAACAGGTCCAGCTCGAAGGCGATGCGCGGATGCCCCGCCGCCATGATCCGGTGGGTCACGAACTGCCCCGGCTTGTCCGAGCCGAAGTGGCAATCGAGGCACACGCCCGCGCGCACCTCCGGCCGGTTTACCGCCCACAGCCCGCGCGCCACATTATCGGCATGGCTGGCGCCCACCGCCGCATGGCTGGCCAGATAACCGGCATCGCCCACGCCCGATCCGCCGTGGCAGGCCTCGCAGCCCACCCCATCGGCAACCGCGAATTTTTCGCCCCGGTTGGGCGC
>JBBQIP010000086.1:0-11302 GCA_038325045.1 Sphingomonadales bacterium | reverse complement strand
TTATGTGGGCGCTCTAAGCTCCACGGAATGGGTCAATTCAGTCGATCTGACGCGCGGTTATGATGTTGGCGCCGGCAAGTTGCAGGTCTCGTTCGGTGCCCAGCACCGGCGGGAAACCTATGCGGTTCTGGAGGGCGAACTGGCCAGCTATCAGGCCGGGAATTATACCTTCGTGCAGGACGGCGTAACTGTACGCCCGGCTCCCGGTGGTCAGGCGGCGGCGGGTTTCTCGCCCGATGATGCCGGGTCGATCGCCCGTAACAACCTGGCGGCCTATGTCGATCTGGCGTGGGACCCCACTTCGAGCACCACAATTTCAGCGGCCGGTCGCTTCGAACATTATGATGATGGCAGCGGCAACACGCTGATCGGCAAGCTTTCGATCCGGCAGGAGATCGCCGATTGGCTCTCCGTGCGCGGTGCGGTGAATACCGGGTTCCGGGCGCCGGCGCTGGCGCAGCAGCTGTTCGCCTCCACAACTGGCCAGTTCCGCCAGGTTGGCGGCCAACTCAACCTTTTGTTCATCAAGACGTTGCCGGTCGGGTCGGCGGCGGCAATCGCGCTCGGCTCCCAGCCGCTGCAGCCCGAGACCTCGACCAATTTCTCGGCCGGGTTCGTGCTTACCCCGGCAAACAACCTGACCATCACGGTCGATGCCTATCAGATCAAGGTCAGGGACCGGATCACCATCACTTCGACACTCACCGGCGCTGCGGTTTCGTCAATTCTGGTCGCAAACGGCCTGTCGCCTGATATCAGCGCTCAATATTACACCAATGCGATCGATACGCGCACGCAGGGTGTGGATGTTGTGGCCACCTGGCGGCACCAACTGGGCGGCTTTGGTGCGATGACCTGGAATCTTGGCTATAACTACAACAAGACGATCATCACCGGCATCGCCGCGAACCCGCCGCAACTGGCAGCGCTGGGTGCAGGCTTCGTGCTGTTTGACCGGCGCGCGCAAAACAATGTCACCGAGAATTTGCCGCGCACGAAGCTGCTTTTGAACAATTATACCGAAATTGGTGACTGGTCGCTCAATACCCGTGTCAATCGGTTCGGCGGCTTCAACAACTTCGACAATGCGGTGGCCCAGGATCGCAGCTACGGCGCCAAATGGATAACCGATATGGAGCTAGGCTGGAAAGCGACCGATACTCTGGAATTCGCCATCGGCGGCAACAATGTGTTCAACGTCTATCCGGACTTCGATCCCATCGGCAACAATCCCAATCTCGGTGCCGGATTTTATGCGACCTCGGGCGCGTTCGGGTTTACCGGCGGCTATTATTACGGCCGGGTGGGTGTAAAGTTCTGAGGTTGACCGCCGGGTTGCAGATGAGAGGAACGCCGATGACCATAAGCCTGAAGGCGGGCGCGCTGCTGGCGCTGCTCGTGGCCAGCCCAGCTGCGCTCCATGCGGCACCGGCATATGGCGGCGGCGAGATATTGTGGGACAGCTTCGGCGTGCCGCATGTCTATGCCAAAACCGAGTCCGGGGCCTTTTATGGCTTCGGTTGGGCACAGGCGCATAGCCACGGCGACATATTGCTGAAAATGTACGGAGAATCGCGCGCCAAGGGTGCCGAATATTGGGGGCCGGAGGCGGAGAAGCTGGACCGCTGGCTGATAGCCAATGATGTGCCCGAGCGGTCGAAGGTCTGGTACCGGGCGCAGACGCCCGCGATGCGCCGCAACCTCGATGCGTTTGCAGCAGGCGTGAACGCCTATGCGGCGGCGCATCCGGATGCCATCGCGCCCGAAATGCGCCAGGTGTTGCCGCTTTCGGGTGTGGACATCATCGGCCATGCAAACCGGCTCATGAACTTCACTTATATCGCGTCCGAAGGCCGGGTGATGGCCGGTGCTGGAAGCGTGGGCGAGGGCGACCCGCCGCTGCCGGCGGAAGGCAGCGATGGCTCCAATGCCTGGGCGGTGATGCCGGGGCGCACCAAGGAAGGCAAGACGCTGCTGCTTGCCAACCCGCACCTGCCCTGGGCGCCTTCGATGCTCACCTATTATGAGGCGCATCTCAATGCGCCCGGCTACAGCGTTTATGGCGGCACACAGGTCGGTCTGCCGGTGGTCCGCTTCGCCTTTAACGAGAATCTGGGCTTCACCAATACGGTGAACACCATTCTTGGCTTCACCAACTATTCGCTGTCGCTGGAAGGCGATGGCTACCGGTTCGATGGCAAGGTGCTGCCGTTCAAGACCGCGCAGAAAAGCTACAAGGTGCGCCAGCCCGATGGCAGCCTGAAAACGGTTGGCTTCACCCAGCGTTCCACCGTGCATGGCCCGGTGTTCGACCTTGGCGAAGGCAAGGGCTCGATTGCCCTCAGGGTGGCGGGGCTGGACCGGCCGGGCGTGCTCAAGCAATATCTGGACATGGGCAAGGCGCAGAACTGGAAGCAGTTCGAGGCGGCGGTGCGGACCTTGCAGGTGCCCACCTTCAACATCGTGTATGCCGACCGCGAAGGCCATGTGCTGTACCTCGACAACGGCATTTTGCCCAAGCACAAGACCGGGGGCGATTATCTGAAGTGGAGCAAGCCGGTGGCCGGCGACACTTCGGAAACGCTGTGGACCGAGGTTCACAGCTATGACGAGATGCCCAAGGTTTTCGACCCGCCGGGCGGCTTTGTGCAGAACGCCAATGACGGCCCCTGGGTCTCCACCTGGCCGCGTGTGCTGAAGCCCGCGGATTGGCCGGCGCATGTGGTGAACCAGACCGGCATGAGCATGCGCGCCCAGATGTCGGTGAAGCTGCTGGAAGGCACCGACAAGATCGGCTGGGACGATTTTCTGAGCCGCAAGGTGACCACCACCTCGCTGATGGCCGAGCGGATGATCCCGCCGCTGGTGGATGCGATTGGCATGTCGAACGACCCCGACCTGGTGCAGGCCAAGCTGCTGCTGAACAGCTGGGACCGGCGCTATGAGGCTGACAGCCGGGCGGCGCTGCTGTTCGAAACCTGGGCCAAGCTGTTCGCCGGCAATGCGCTGACCGGTACCAGTAATTTTGCGGTGCAATGGACGCTGGAGACTGCGCTAGAGGCGCCGCGCGGGTTGAAGGACCCGGCGCGGGCGGTTGCCATGATGAAGGAAGCGGTGGGCCGCACCAAGACGATGTACGGCGCGGTTGACCGGCCGCTCGGCGAAGTATCGCGGTTCAAGCTGGCGGACCAGGACCAGCCTAGCCTTGCCGGGCACGGCGGGCTTGGCAACCTCGGTATCTTCCGGGTGATGACATGGAGCCCGCTCAAGAACGGCGAGCGCCAGCCGGTGCACGGCGAAACCTGGGTGAGCATGGTGGAGTTCGGCACACCGATGAAGGCGGTGGGTCTGATGAGCTATGGCAATGCCAGCCAGCCGGGATCGAAGCACCGGGCCGACCAGCTGCCGATGGTGCAGTCCAAGCAGTTCCGCACGCTGTGGCGGACCAGGGCCGAGATCGAGGCGCATCTGGAAGAGCGGGTAGAGTTTTGAGCCGGAGAGCGACGATGCGTGGATTGATCGGCCTTGGGCTGTTGCTGGCTTCCGGCTCGGCTCTGGCGCAGGCGCCGGCCTTTACCGCCATGCAGCCCGAGCTGTTCTCGGTGCCCGGCTCGCTCTCGAACGCCTGGGGGGATTTCGATGGTGACGGCGACCCCGATCTGGCGGTCTCGCTCAAGTCTGGCGAGATCCGGCTGTACCGCAACGATGCCGGCACCTTTACCAACATCGGCCCGGCAATGGGGCTGCCGGGCGCGGACGGCGGCGAATATCGCGGGCTGAGCTGGGGTGATTATGACGGGGACGGCCGTCTCGACCTGTTTGCCGGCTCGTCGCTGCCCAAGAACCCGTCGCATCTCTACCGGAACACCGGCACGGGATTTGAGGACACGGCACCGGCGCAGGGCCTGCAGCTGCTCGGCCGCTCCTCGCGGCAGAACAACTGGGTGGATATCGACGGCGACGGCGACCTCGATCTTTTCACCACCGATCGGATCGCCGCCAACAAGCTTTTCCGCAACGATGGCGGCAAATATGTGCAGATAGTGGCGGATGCGCCGATTTCGGCGGCGCGGTCCACCGTCGGCGCGTGCTGGATCGATTATGACCGTGACGGCGACCTCGACCTGTTCCTCGCCAACCAGTCAGGAAAGACGGACTCGCTGTTCCGCAACGATGGCGCCGCCTTTGTGGATGTGGCTGCCGACGTGGGCATCGCCAGCCCGGGCCGAGACAAGACCGAAGGCGGCGTGGGCTGCGCGATCGGGGACTATGACAAGGACGGGCATCTGGACATTTTCGTGCCCAATTACGGGAAGAATGCGCTGTGGCGCGGGCAGCCGGGCGGACGCTTCGTAGCCGCAGCTGCCTCGATGGGCGTGGATATGGATAATCACGCCGTCGGCTCGGCATGGGGCGATTATGACAATGACGGCTTCATCGATCTTTCGGTGATGTCGTATGTGGGCGACCCGGGCAAGCAGGTGCCCCGGAACTGGTTGTTCCATAATGAGGGCGGCAAGCGGCTGGCGAATGTGCTGGCCGAGGACAGCCCGGTGAACACTGGCGACCATGGTTCGGCGTTTGTGGACTTTGACGGCGACGGCGACCTCGATCTGTCGATTTCCAAGGGCTATAACGTGACCGGCGGCCATTATCTGTTCCGGAACGATCTGGCGCCGGCGCGCGCCCGGCAATCGATCAGTGTGCTCGTGCTGGATGCGCAGGGCCATTATACCGAGGCCGGGGCAGAGGTGCGGGTGTTCACGCCGCAGGGCCGGATGCTGGGAGCAGCGCAGGTAATGACCGGCGGCGGCTATGGCACCCAGCATGCGCTGCCGGTGCACTTCGGCCTGGGCAAGGTGCGCCGGGTGGATGTGGAAGTGACCTTCATGAGCAAGACCGGGCGGGTGACCCAGCGGCTTAAAGGTGTTCGGCCTTCCCCGGTCCCGGTAACGATACGGCGCGCCAGCGGCTCCTGAGCGCTCTAAGGTCAGGGCTGGGCGGCGCGCCACTGCTTGACTGCAGCCATCATCCGGCTGACGTGCTCCTTGTAGCTCATGTTGCTGTATTCGCTGATGATCTTGCCATCGGGCGCGATTGCAAACGAGGTGCGGTTGGATTTTTCGACAACCGGCAACTGCACATCATAAGCCGCGATCAGCTTCTTGTCGGCGGATGCGACGGCGAATTTGTTGCGGCATTCGCTCACCGAGAATTTGTTGAGGGTCTCGATATTGTCAGCCGACACGCCGATCACGGTGGCGCCGAGCTTGGCGAAGTCGTCGGTAGCTTCTGCAAATTCATGCGCTTCGAAGGTGCAGCCGGTGGTGAAGGCGGCGGGGAAGAAATACAGCACCACAGGGCCTTTTTTGAGCGCATTGGCCAGCCGGAACTGGAAGGGCGTGCCGGCAAGGCTGGCCTGGGTGGTGAAATCGGGCGCGGTGGCGCCGGCCTTCAATGCGGCGCCGGCGGGCGCTGCAAGGGCAAGAGACGCACAGGTTGCAATGATCGCGACGCGCAGCTGGACCCGGTTCATGTTCGTCTCCTGTCAGGACAGTGCGGTTGATGCGGCTTTTCCGGGGGAAAGGCAATCGCCCCGCAGCCAGTGCTGATCTGCAAGGCTCTTAGAACTGGGCTTGCGCGAGCAGGCGCGCGCGCAGCGGCGGCGTTGCAAAACCGACCGCATCTTCGAACCGCGCGTCGAGCGCATTGTCGATTGCCAGCTGGAGGCTGAAACCGGAGCGGAGCTGCAGCTGCGCATCGAAGCCAGCCAAAGTGTAGGCACCCAGCGTGACCCGGCCGGTCGGCACGCTGCTATCGTCGCGCGCGCCGGTGTAGCCGAGCCGGGCATTGAGGGTGAGCCGGGGCAGCGGCCGCCATGCGAGCGTTGCATTGCCGCGCCAGCCTGGCCGCGCCAGCAGGGGCGGCCCGCCGCTGGTGTCGCGCGGCCATAGCCGCTCTACCCCGAAGGTGGCATCGAGCGAGGAGACCAGCGGCAGGCTGGCATTCAGGCCAACCCCGTCGATGGCGACCGCGGTCCGGTTGATGAGCTGCGGGCGCGGATCGGCAATAAAATCGATAAGATCGATATAGCCTGCGGTGAAGCCGTGGAGCGCGACCCGGTAGCCGGCTTCATTTGTCCAGATCAGCTCGAGCGATGCCCTGCGCGCGCGTTCGGGGCGCAGACCGGGGTTGCCCACAAGCGGGTTGGCCAGCGCATAAAAGCTCGGCGCCTTGAAGCTGCTGCCAGCGCTTGCTGCAAGCACCAGACCGGGCGCTAGGGCCACATCGGCAGCAAGGCGTCCGGTCAGCCGTGCTTTCAACCCCGATACCCGGTCCACGCGCAGCGCCGCTGTGCCCGAAAGCCCCTCGTGGCGGGCGCCGGCCTCGATAAACCCCGCCACGGTATCGCGTGACAGGGCAAAGGCGGTGGGAAGGGCGAAGAACCCGAAATCCAGCGCGCCTTCCGCGCGCCCGCTTTCGTGCTGGCCCTCGATCCCCAGCACCAGCCGGGCCGGCTCGCCGCCGAGCGTCAAGGCCGCCTGGCCGAGCAGGCGGCGGTAGCTGCTGTCATCGGTCGTGGCGGGAAGGCCGGGCTGCTCTGGCCCTGCGCCCGGCGGCGGCGCGACACCGGGAGAGGCAAGCGTGTCGTGCCGCGACAGCCAGCTTGCCGAAAGATCGAGCCCGACCGCTGGCCCCAGCTGCTGGCGGGTGCGCACCGAGCCGATCCATTCTTCCGCTTCGCGGCGGTCGGTCTCGCGCAGAAGCGCCAGCCGTGGCCCGCCGCTGTTATCCGGAAAACCGGCCGAACGGATCTGGTTATAGCGGATGAGCAGCCGGTCGGTGCCGCCTGCATCCCCTATCCTTCCGACAAGGGTCAGCGCCTGAAATTCCGCGCCTGGCGTGGCCTCGCCATCATCGTCGAACACCGCTGACAGGGCCAGTGCGCGGCCGCTCCCGACCGGCACATTGAGCGCTCCACGGCCGGTCCAGTCACCGCGCGTTCCGCCGCCGCCGGCAATGGTTGCCGAGACGGTGGAGGCAAGCGGGGCGGGTTTGAGGGCAATGACCCCACCCAGCGCCCCGGACCCCTGGACAGCGGAAAGGCTGCCGGGCGCGACTTCCACCGTTTCCAGCCCGAAGCTGCTGATTTCCGAAAGGTTTACCGCGCCGCCACGCGAGCTGGTGGCATTGTTGAGCGGCACGCCATCGAAAAGCACGACCACGAAATTCGGCTCTGCACCCGCCAGAAACGGGGCTGCGAAGCCACTTCTGCCGCCCGGTTGCGGCACGAACAGCTGCGGTATGCCGGCAAGTGCATCGGCAAGGCTTTCGCGGCCGGCCAGCACTTGCCCGCCGATAATGCTGCTGCCGAGCGGCAGCGCGAGCCGGGACGCGGTGACCACGACCGGCAGCTGGGCTGCATCAGCCGTTTGCGCCAGCGCCGGCGAGGCCGCTGCCAACAATCCGCCGAGTGCGAACCAACGGGTGCTCATCGGCGGCGTTCCCGCTGCCAGAGCAACAGGCCGATTGCCGGGAGCGCAGCCAGCCCGGCGAGCAGCGGGATGCCAAAGCCGGCAAACGCGCCAAGCCCCGCATAGGCAAAGGCAGTAAACGCATTGGCCGGCGTGATAACCAGAAGGAATCGCATCGGGCTCATTTGCGCGGCACCGGCCAGCAGCACAAGGGCTTCGGCCAGCACCGGCACCGGCCTGGTCACGGCAAGCGCCACTATGCCAACGCCGTCGGCAACGCGCGCCAGCCCGGCCATGTCGGTTGCAGTCAAGATGCGGCCGGCGGCCCAGCGGCCGGGCCGTGCACCCAGCCAATAGCCAAGCCCGCAGCCTGCCATCAGCCCAAGCCAGACTGCCAGCGCGCCCAGCCCCACGCCCAGCACCGCGCCGGCAAGCACGCCAACCAGGCTGGAAGGGACCGGCAGCAGCGGATCGGCGGCGAGCAGAGCCACCACGATCACCATCGTCAGCGCCGGGCGGTTTGCCGTCTCCGTGAGCAGCTGCTCGATGCTGCGGTCAATCGGCGCACCGAACATCGCCCAGGGGATGATGATGACCGCAAGCACTGCAATTACAAGGATAATTCGACGTAACACGCTAGGATGTCTGGCCATTACCATTGGCTGGAAGGAGGGGCGGCTGCGACATCACGGAGGCCTATTATATACAGAATACAGTTGCCAGTGCGACATGGAGGCGCGATAAGTTTGCCACCTTGGGAGTTGGGAATTTCATGCGCGTTACCCGTGCCAAATTTGGGATTATCGGCATTGTGCTGGCGGCTCCGTTGCTGCTGGCTGCCATAACCGCGGGCGCGCCGCGCGCGACCTTGCTGCCCTGGCCTTATTTCTCGCCGGACGAGCCTGAAGCGCCGCCGGTGCGCACGCCTGCCGAGGCTTTGAAGACCTTTTCCATGCCGCCGGGCTACCGGCTGGAGCTTGTTGCCTCCGAGCCGCTGGTCCAGGACCCGATCCTGATGGAATTCGACGGCGATGGCCGCTTGTGGGTCGTTGAACTGCCAGGCTGGGCCCATAACGAGTCGATGGACAACAGCTTCGACCCGGTCAACCGGCTGGTTGTGCTGGAAGACACCAACGAGGACGGCGTTTTCGACAAGCGCACGGTGTTTCTCGACAAGCTGGTGATGCCGCGCGCCTTCAAGATTCTGGCCAATGGCTGCGCTCTGGTGGGCGAGCCGCCGATGCTGTGGAAGGCGTGTGATACGGACGGCGACCTGGTTTCGGATACCAAGGCGCCGGTTGCAGATGATTTCTCGCGTCTTGGCGTGCTCGAACATGGCGCCAACGGCCTGTTCTGGAGCATGGAAAACCGGCTCATCGTCTCCGAGCATGAGTGGGATCTGGCCTATGACAAGGGCCGGTTCACGCGGGTTCCCGGCCTTCGCCGTGGCCAGTGGGGCGTTACCCAGGATGATGGTGGCCGTGTCTACCGCAATGTGAACACCGATCCGCTGTTCGTGGATTATGTGGCGCCCAGCTATTATACGCGCAACCCTGATATGGTTCGCACCAGCGGCCTGTACACATCGCTGGTGGACCAGGAAAAGACGAATATCTGGCCGGCACACCCCACGCTGGGGTTGAACCGAGGCTATCGTCGTTCCGTTTTCCGCGATGATGATACCGCTTCCTATTATGGCGGGGTGTCTTCGCCGCTGATCTATCGCGGCTCCACCCTTCCGGCCGAACTTCACGGCCAGGCGCTGGTTGCCGATGGCGCCACCAATATCGTTCACCTGCTCAGGGTGATGGATGACGGCAAAGGCAAGCTGAGCGCCGAGGATTTCTATCCGAAGGGCGAATTCCTCGCATCGACCGATGTGCGCTTTCGGCCGACGGCGCTGGCCACCGGGTGGGACGGTGCCATCTATATTGCCGACATGTACCGCGGCGTGTCGCAGGATGGCCCGCTGCAGACCGATTATCTGAAGGATTACATTGGCAAGCGCGGGCTCGCCAAGGGAACCGGCATGGGCCGCATCTACCGGGTTGTTCATGACGGGATGAAGCCTCCCGCTCGCCCGACGCTCACCAAGGCCGGCTCTGCCGAGCTGGTGGCAACGCTTTCGAACCCCGATGGCTGGTGGCGTGACACCGCCCAGCAGCTGCTTGTGCAGCGTGCCGATCCGGCTTCGGTGCCGATGCTGCGCAAGCTGGTGCGTTCCGATGCGGACTGGCGGGCGCGGCTGCAGGCGCTCTGGACGCTCGATGGCATGGGGGCAGGGACGCCCGATCTGGTAACCCTCGCGCTCGGTGACCGCGAAGCCAACATCCGCGTTGCCGGCCTGCGACTGGCCGAACCGGCGCTTGGTGCAGGCGATGCCAAGATCACCAAGGCCGTGCTGGCGCTGGGTGGCGATGAGAGCTGGTTCGTGCGCCGGCAGATGGCCGCGACGCTCGGTGCCATGCCTGCCGATGCGCGGCTGGCGCCCATGCTCGCGCTGCTGCGTGCGCATGGGGACGATCTGATTGTGGCGGATGCCGCGGTTTCCGGCTTGCGGGGTGAGGAAGTTCGGGTGCTGTCAGCTCTGGCCCAGGACCCGGCGCCGCCTGCAGAGGCGATCGTCGGGCTGGCCAGCGCCGTGGCCAAGCGGCGCGATGCCGATACCGGTGGCGCCGTTGTGGCAATGGCCGAGAACCCGCAGCTTGCCGCAAGCACCCGCTCTGCCTTGCTCGATGGGCTGGCGATGGGCCTGACCGGCGGCGCGGCGCAGGCCGGCAACAGCGTTGCTGGCGGCCGTGCCGGTGGCGGCATCCCCGGCGTTTCCAGCCGGCGTGGTGGCGCCAGCGAACAGCTGGCGCTGGCAGCCGAGCCGACGACACTTGCCGCATTGGCCAAGGGCGAGGGGGCGCTGGCGCCTGCCGCCGGCAAGGTGCTGGCGCTGGTCACCTGGCCCGGCCGCCCGGCACCGCCGGCGCTGCCGCCGCGCTCGGCTTCGGAAGAAGCGCTGTTCGTGCAGGGACGCACGCTTTATGTCGACAATTGCTCCGGCTGCCACCAGCTTTCCGGCCAGGGCATGCCGCAGGTGGGCGCACCGCTTGCCGGATCGAAGCGCGCGACTGCAAGCTTCGATATCCCGGTACGCATCCTCACCAACGGGCTGGAGGGCAAGCTTGGCTTGATGCCGCCGCTGGGTGCCGACATGAGCGATGATGATCTGGCGGCGATCCTCACCTATGTCCGCCAGTCCTGGGGCAACACCGGCACACCGGTGCCACCAGCGGCAGTCAAGGAGTGGCGACTGGCTTTTGCGCACCGCACCGACCCGTGGTCCGAGGATGAGCTTGCCAAGCCGATCAAGTGAGGCAGGGATCCATGTTTCCGGGCTGTCTCGGCGGCATGGCAGTTTCGCGGCTGTAGATGACCTGAGTTTCGATGTTGCGCCCGGTGAGATATTCGGGCTGCTCGGAGCGAACGGTGCTGGCAAAACCAGCTGCATAGAGTGCGTTGCCGGCCTCGCCCGGCCCGATGCCGGGCTGGTGCGACTGGCCGGGCTGGACCCGCAAAGCCAGTCGGCCCGGGCGGTTTTCGGGTTGGTGCCGCAGCAGCCCGGCCTGCCGGCGCGCCTTACGGTGGCCGAAACGATGGCATTGTTCGCCGCGCTTTACGGCGTTGCGGTTCCGGGCGAACTGCTCGAACAAGTCGGGCTTTCGGGTCGGCTGCGGGCGCGGGTGGAAACACTTTCCGGCGGCGAACAGGCGCGACTTTCGCTGGCACTGGCCCTTGTCCACCAACCCAGGGTGCTCATTCTCGATGAGCCCGGCGCC
>JBBQIP010000085.1:0-11306 GCA_038325045.1 Sphingomonadales bacterium | reverse complement strand
GCCGTCCGCCAGCGTTACGCCGCCGGCGAGATCGGCACCGCCGAACTGCTCGATGCCGAAGCCGCTTCCTATCATTCACCCGGCACCTGCACCTTCTACGGCACCGCCAATTCCAACCAGATGTTCCTCGAAATGATGGGCCTGCAAATGCCCGGCTCCAGCTTCATCAACCCCGGCACGCCCGAACGCACCGCCATCACCCGCGCCGCTGTCGAGCAGCTGGTGGCCAATTGCGGCAATCCGGCCCGCGCACTGGGCCGGCTGGTCGATGAACGCTCCATCGTCAACGCCGTCATCGGCCTGCTCGCCACCGGCGGCAGCACCAACCACGCCATCCACCTGCCCGCCATCGCGCGCGCCTGCGGTATCCTCCTCGATTGGCAGGATTTCGAAGATCTCTCGCGCGTCGTCCCGCTGCTCGCCCGGGTATATCCCAGCGGCTCGGCCGATGTGAACGCCTTCCACGCCGCCGGCGGCATGGGCTTTGTCATTGCCGAGCTCCTCGGCGCCGGCCTCGCCCACCCCGATATCGCCACCATCGCCGGCCCGTTCACCGATTGGGCCACGCCCGGTGTGGCCAGCACCGATACCAGTATCCTGTCCCCCGTCGCCGCCCCCTTCGCGGCCGAAGGCGGAATGCGGCTGGTCACCGGCAACTTGGGCCGCGCCATCTTCAAGGCCAGCGCGGTCGATCCCGGCCGCTGGACCATTAAGGCACCGGCCGCCGTGTTCCACGATCAGGACGCAGTGCTGGAAGCCTTCAAGGCCGGCGATCTGGACCGGGACTGCATCATCGTCGTCCGCTTCCAGGGCCCCCGCGCCAACGGCATGCCCGAACTCCACAAACTCACCCCAGCCCTCGGCGTGCTGCAAGACCGCGGCCACAAGGTCGCCCTCGTCACCGATGGCCGCATGTCCGGCGCCTCAGGCAAAGTGCCCGCCGCCATCCACCTCTGGCCCGAAGCGCTCGACGACGGCCCCATCGCGCGCCTCCAAAATGGCGACATGCTGCTGCTCTGCGCCAATACCGGCACGCTTTCCACCACCGCCGATCTCACCACCCGCACCCCCGCCACCGCCCCCACACCCCAGATGGGCCTGGGCCGCGAAATGTTCTGGATGCTCCGCAACCACGCCCCCAACGCCGAAGCCGGGGCCTGCGCTTTGCTCGAAAACGGCTGAATTGGCCTCCGGCGGCTGAGTTTGCCTCCGGCGGCCGGGGCCGGCGGCCCCGGACCCCATTTTTGGGGATTTGGCTTCGCCTCGATGGCTTTTGGCGGAGGGGTGTAAATAGCCTCCGGCGGGCAGGGCCGCAGGCCCTGCACCCATATAATCAGGGCAGTCTCAATCAGGACCGCCGCCATCAATTGAAGCTAAACCCCTAGAACGGGTGCAGGGCCGCCGGCCCTGCCCGCCGGAGGCCCCCTGCTTAAAACCCCGCCCCCACCAGATGCAGTCCCGCGCCGTTGCTGGCCAGCCAGCGGCGGCTGGTTCGCCAGTCCGGGTCCAGCTGGGCCACTTGTGCCCAGAAGGCCGGGCTATGGTCGGCGTGCACCAGGTGCGCCACTTCGTGCGCGACGACGGATTTGCGCACGCTGGCGGGCGCGAGCACCAGCCGCCAGCTGTAGTTGATGGAGCGGGTGCGCTGGTTGCAGCTGCCCCAGCGGCTGCGCGGGTCGTTCACGGCCACGCGGGCCACGCTGCGGTTTATATGGGCGGCCAGCGCCTGGGTTTCCGGCACCAGCCGCGCGCGTGCTTCGCTGGCCAAAAAGCGCCGGCAGCGGTCGGCAAGGCCTGCTTGTGGCCCGCCGATCAGCAGCCGGTCGCCTTCCCGCCTCGCGCGGAGCGGCCGTGTTTCGTCCCAGTCTATCAGCAGTTGCCCGCCTTCAAACGGCAGCGCGGCTCCGGCGGTGAAGGGCTGCGGCGCCGGCCAGCCGCGCACGATGCTGTCCAGCCAGTCGCGGCGGGTTTCCACAAAGGCGAGTGCGGCGGCCAGGCTGGCGCGCGGCGGCACGGTGAGGCGTATGCTGGCGGTGGCGGCGCAGGCGCGCAGCCGCACGGTGCGGGCGCGCGGGTGGCGCAAGACTATCAGCGGCAGATGCCGCCCGGCCACTTCCATGCTTTCGGGGGCGTTCGCGGCGCTGCTGCCTGTCAGCCGCGCCAGCCAGCTCACAGCTCGGCCTCGATTATGTGGTTTTCCAGCTCGCCGGCGTCGGTTTCGGATATCACCCGCCCGGCCACCGAGTTTCCGCTCAGCCTTGTGGAGTTCGGGTCGCCGGTCACCAGCGGGTGCCAGTCGGGCAGCCCCTGGCCCCGGTTGATGCGCACATAGGCGCAGCTTGCCGGCAGCCATTCTATCCGGTCCAGCCGCGCCGGGGTCAGCCGCACACATTCGGGCACAAAGTCGTGGCGCACGTTGTAATTGCTGCACCGCGCGGTGCGGGTGTCGAGCAGCTTGCACGCCACGTTGGTGGCAAACATCTCGCCGGTGTCTTCATCTTCCAGCTTGTGCACGCAGCATTTGCCGCAGCCGTCGCACAGGCTCTCCCACTGGCTGCGGCTCATCTTCGCCAGCGGCACCGTGTCCCAGAACGGCTTATCGGACATAGGTCTCCAGCATTGCCTGCACTTCCTGCGCCGTGCTCCCGTGCGGTACGAATGCCACCGGGCGGCCCTGATCGTCGAACAGATAATAGACCGCAAAATGGTCCACCAGATAGGCGTCGGGGTCGCGCGTCGGCGCCTTTTTCGCATAGATGCCGTAGCGTTTCATCACCGCTTCCACGCTCGCCGGCGGCCCGGTAAGCCCCACCAGCCGGGGGTGGAAAGCGCTCACATAGGGCTTCAGCACATCGGCCGTGTCGCGCTCCGGGTCCACGGTTATGAAGATCGGCGTCACCTTGGCGGCGCGCGCGGGGTTGGCCTTTTCAAACCCGCGCATCGCCTGGCCGATGTTCGCAAGATCGGTCGGGCAGACATCGGGGCAAAAGGTATAGCCAAAATACATCAGCCGCCACTGGCCGGCAAAATCCGTGTTCGTGCGTTGCCGCCCGTCTTGGTCGGTCAGGGTAAACGGCCCGCCCAGCGTGCTGCCCGCAAGGTTGCCGCGCGGTGCGCGCGCCTCGGGGCTGCCGAACTGCTGCCAGCCGATCAGCCCGGCAAACACCACTGCCAGCGCCACCGCCACCAGCCTGATGCGGGCCATCACCCTGTTCATTCCGGCCGCTCGGGGCTATGCTTTTCCATGCTGGCGCAATAAGCGCGGGCAGGGCGCGAGTCCATGCGCCGGAAGGAAGCTGAGTCGAGATCGTCCATGCGCAAATTCATTCTTTCCCTCACGCTGGTGTTTCTGGCGCTGGCCAGCCCGGCTGCCGCGCAGTTTTCCGACAGCTATAATTTCATCAAGGCGGTCAAGGACAAGGACGGCGCCAAGGCCAATGAGCTGGTGAAGAAGCCCGGCACCACCGTGGTCAATGCCCGCGATGCCGATACCGGCGATTACGGCCTGCACATCGCCACAAGGCGCACCGATCTGGCCTGGGTCGGGTTCCTGCTGAAAGCCGGCGCCACCCTCAACGTCCGCGACCGGGAGGGCAACACCCCGCTCCTGCTCGCCAGCATCGCCCGCTGGACTGAAGGCCTGCAGGTGTTCATCACCGTCAAGGCGCAGCTGGACCTGCAGAACCGGCTGGGGGAAACCGCGCTCTTGAAGGCCACGCAGAACCGCGATTATGAAACCGCGAAGCTGCTGGTCGACGCCGGCGCCAGCCCCGACATAACCGACAACAGCGGCAGCACCGCCCGCGAATTCGCGCAGAGAGATCCGCGCGGGGAGGCTATCGCCAAGCTGTTTGCCGATGTTGCAGTGAAGAAGCCCCGGCCAGCACAGGGTCCGTCGCTGTAATACCGCCTCGTTCCGCCGCCCGCACCCCGGGCGCGTGGGCCGCTCATGTGTCGCATGGCCGCAGCGCCTTTGAAGGGCTAATGCACGGCCATGGAAATCCCCTCCATCGCAGCCACCGCTTTCGACCGGCCGGGCGTCAAGGTCCGCACGCTGGCGATCCTGCGCTGGATCGCCATCGGCGGCCAGTTCACCACGCTCATCGTGGTAGGCTTGGGCTTTGGCTATCCGCTGCCATGGCCCTCGCTCATCGCTGCCACGGCGGCTTCCGCCGTTCTCAACATCGGCCTCATCACCCTTTATGGCCGCAACGCCCGGCTGCAGGGGATAGATCTGGGCATGCACCTGGCGTTCGATCTCATCCAGGCCGGCGTCATGCTGTTCCTCACCGGCGGGCTCGCCAATCCGTTCGCCATCCTGCTCATCATGCCGGTCACCATCGCCGCCACTTTGCTCCCGGCGCGCGCCATGGCAGCGCTCGGCGCGCTCGCCGCCGGTGTGCTGGTGCTGCTCTGGATGTGGGCGCTGCCGCTGCCCTGGGAGGGCGGCACGCCGCCTGATTTTCCCATGATGTACCGGCTGGGCGTCGCCATCAGCCTGGCGCTCGCCATCGGTTTTCTGGGCATCTACCTCTGGCTGGTCTCGGCAGAGGCGCGGGACCGCGCCCGCGCCCTTGTCGCCACCGAGGCAGCGCTCACCCGCGAAGCCAAGATGAGCGCGCTCGGCAGCCTCGCCGCCGCCGCCGCGCACGAGCTCGGCGGCCCGCTCGGCACCATCACCCTCATCGCCCACAGCCTCACCGAGTCGCTGGGCGACGATCCGGATTTCGGCGATGATATCCGTCTGCTCGGCAGCGAGGCCGCACGCTCGCGCGGCATATTGGTCCGCATCGCAAGGCGGGCAGAGGCAGAAGATCCCTTCGCCCGCCTCGGCCTCGATGCCCTGCTGCACGAGGTGGCCAGCAACGCCGAGCCGGCGCGGGTGCCCATCCATATCCATGCCTCGGCCGCACTCCCCCATATCCGCCGCTCCACCGAGCTCCTGCACGGTCTGGCCAATCTGGTCGCCAATGCCGTCCGCCACGCCGGCTCGGCGGTGGAGCTGCACGCTGTGGCCACGGCCTCCGACATCAGCATCAGCGTGGTCGATGATGGCCCCGGCTTTCCGGCCGAGCTGCTGCCGCGTTTCGGCGAGCCCGATCTCGGCCCCTCCAAGTCCGGCAGCGGCGGCACCGGGCTCGGCATTTTCATCGCCACCACCCTCATCGAACGTACTGGCGGTAGGCTGAATTTTCGCAATCGTCGCAGCGGCGGCGCACAGGTGGACGTTCGCTGGCCGCGTACCCATATAGAAGCGATGGAAGGAGACTGAAGTCCATGGCTACCATGCCCCCAGAAACCCTGACCGAGGCAAGCGCCGACACACCGGCCGAAGCCACGCTGCACCCGCTGCTCCTCGTCGATGATGATGCACCGTTCCGCCAGCGCCTTTCGATGATGCTCAGCCGCTCGGGCTTTGCCGTAACCGCCGCCGCCAGCGTGGCCGAAGCGCGGGTGGAAGCCGTGCGCATGAAACCCACCCACGCCGTGGTGGACATGCGGCTGGAAGACGGCAACGGCCTCGATCTGGTCGGCGAACTCCGCGCCGTATCCCCCGATATCCGCATCGTCGTGCTCACCGGCTACGGCAACCTCGCCACCGCAGTCGCCGCCGTAAAGGCCGGCGCCGTGGATTACCTCGCCAAGCCGGCCGACCCGGAAGACATCGTCCGCGCGCTGTCCGCCGACAAGGGCGAACGCCCGGAAGCCCCGCCCGAGCCGATGTCCGCAGACCGGGTGCGCTGGGAACATATCCAGCGCGTCTACGAACTCTGCGACCGCAACGTCTCGGAAACCGCCCGCCGCCTGAAGATGCACCGCCGCACGCTGCAGCGCATTTTGGCCAAACGCTCGCCGCGCTGAGGTAGCCGTTATGCCTCCGGCGGCCGGGGCCTGAGGCCCCGGACCCCCGATTGTTTGAAGTGGGTTCCTCTGGCGGCAGGGGCCTAAGCTGCGCCCGCAGCCGTAGCTTGCGATAAATCAGCCAACCATCACGCTATTTTATTGAAATGGGGTCTGGGGCCTGCGGCCCCAGCCGCCGGAGGCATACAAGGCCGCCGGAGGCAAACCCCCCGCTACTCCGCCGCCGCCCCGACAGCCGCTGCCGCCTTGGCCTCATCGTTCGCGTCCCATTTGGCGATAACGGCGGTGGCGACAGCGTTGCCGATCACGTTGGTCGCGCTCCGGCCCATGTCGAGAAAGTGGTCCACCGCAAGGATCAGCAGCAGCCCGGCTTCGGGAATGCCGAAATAAGGCAGGGTGGCTGCAATGACCACGAGGCTGGCGCGCGGCACGCCGGCAATGCCCTTGGATGTGATCATCAGCAGCGCCAGCATGAAGATCTCCTGCGCGAGGCTCAGCTCGATGCCATAAGCCTGGGCGATGAAGATGGAGGCAAAGGCGCAGTACATCATCGAGCCATCGAGGTTGAACGAATAGCCCAGCGGCAGCACGAACGAGGTGATGCGGGTGGGGATGCCGAACCTGTCGAGCACCTCGATCATCTTGGGGTAGGCGGCTTCCGATGAAGCAGTGGCGAAGGTGATGAGAAACGGCTCGCGGATGGCGCTGACCAGCCGCTTCACTTCCGATGCGCCGATCACCACTGCACCTGCGCCCAGCAGCAGCACCCACAACATGCCAAGGCCAAGGTAGAAGCTGCCGATGAACTTGCCGAAGGTGATGATAATCCCCAGCCCCTCCACGGTGATCGAGGCGGCAACGGCGGCAAACACCGCCAGCGGTGCGGTTTGCATCACATAGCCGGTAACCCGCAGCATCAGGTGCATCAGCGCTTCCAGCCCGCGCACGATCGGCGCCCCCTGCTCGCCGATGGCGATAAGGCCGATGCCGGCAAACAGCGAGAACACCACGATCTGCAGTATCTCGTTGGTCGCCATCGCCTCGAAGATCGAGCTGGGGATCAGGTGTGGAAAGAAGGTCGCTGCATCAAAGGCCGAACTCGCCAGCCCGGTATCGGCAGTGTTGGGCGGCAGCGCCAGCCCCACCCCCACGCCCGGCTGCAACAGGTTTACCATCAATATGCCAAGCGAAAGCGAGGCAACCGAGGCGGTGATGAACCACGCCATGGTGCGCGCAAAGGTGCGGCCAATGGCGCTGCCCGAGCCCATGTGCGCCACCCCCACCACCAGGGTGGAGAGCACCAGCGGCGCGATGATCATCTTGATAAGCCGCAGGAACATGGTGGTGACGATGCCCAGGTAGCGGGCCGTGTCCTTCTCAACCACCGGGTCCTCGATCAGCACGTTCAGCCCCCAGCCGACCAGCAGGCCAAGCACAAGTGCTATCAGGATATTGCGGGTAAGTTTGTTGGTCGTCATCGCGGCCAAGAACACAGCCCCCGGCGCACCGCGTCAAGGCTTAATCGCGCTCGCGTCCGCGTGCGTCACCTCTTCTGTCACGCGCGGGAAGCCGCTAACAGCCAAGTATGACCAGCCGATTTCCCCTCCCGACAGCCGCTTTGTCCCTGCTCGCGGCGCTTGTCGCCGCAGCCACGCCGCTACAGGTGCTGGCACAACCAGCTGCCGATGCCCGCGCGCTCCTCGAAGCCTCGGTCGCCTTCGCCACGGTAAAGGGCAGGGGCCAGACCCCCGCCTATGCAGCCTTCCTCAAGGATAAGCTGGTCGCCGCCGGCTGGTCACCGGCCGATGTCACCATCACCCCGGTGGCCGATACCGCCCGGCTGCACGCCGTCTGGCGCGGCACCGGCAAGGCCGCCCCCATGGCCATCATCGCGCATCTGGACGTGGTGGAGGCCAACCCCGCCGATTGGGTGCGCGATCCCTTCAAGGCCATAGCCGATGGCGCCATGCTCTACGGCCGCGGTGTGCAGGACAACAAGTTCGACATCGCCACCATGCTAACAGCCCTCACCGCCATGCGCCGCGCCGGCTTCAAACCGGGCCGCGATATCCACCTGTTCTTTTCCGGCGATGAGGAGACCGACGGCCTCACCGCCGCCGCCCAGGCGCAGGAGGCCAAGGCCGCCGGCGTCGCGCTCGTCATCAACACCGATGCCGGCGGCGGCCAGCTCGATGCCACCGGCCGCCCCTTGGGCTACGGCCTGCAGGCAGCCGAAAAAACCTATGTGGATTTCGCCTTCACCCTCACCGGCCCCGGCGGCCACAGCAGCCGGCCCGATGGCACCAACGTTATCACCCGGCTCGGCGCCGTCGCCGCCCGCATCGGCAGCCACCGCTTCCCGGTCCAGCTCTCCCCCATCACCCGCGCCATGCTGGCAGATCAGGCCAGCCGCCGCACCGATGCGCTCGGCACCGCCATCAAGGCCCTGCTCGCCAACCCCGCTGATGCCGCAGCGGCGGCAGCGCTTACCGCCGATCCCGGCACCATCGGCCTCATCCGCACCACCTGCGAGCCCACGCTGGTGGAAGGCGGCCACGCCGCCAACGCGCTCCCCCAGCGCGCCCGGCTCACGGTCAACTGCCGCATCCTCCCCGGCACCCCGGTGGCAGAGGTAAAGGCCGAACTCACGCGCCTCGCGGCCGAGCCTGCAATCGAAGTCACCGCGCTTTCCGACTGGCCCGCACCCGAAGCCTCGCCGCTCGCCCCCGCCCTCCTCGCCGCCATAACCCGCGCGGTCGCCACGCATCATCCGGGCCTGCAACCGGTGCCCGATATGTCCACCGGCGCCACCGACAGCGTGTTCTACCGCGCGCAGGGCATCCCCAGCTACGGCGCCTCGGCGCTGTTCATCCGCTCGGAAGATGAACGCGCCCATGGCCTAGATGAGCGCGTGCCGCTGGCCGCCATCGCGCCCGCCGTCACCCAGTGGCGCACCCTCATCACGGAGCTGGCAAAATGACCGAACCCCTGGGCACCATCATGGTGGAAGATGGCCGCACCGCCCGCCAGATCTTCGAAGATGTCATGGCCAACCCCGCCCGCGCCCGCTTCGGCTTCGGCGAAAAACTGGCCATCGTGAACGTGGATTTCCAGAACGCCTACACCCGCATCGACCGGTACAAGACCGCCTACCAGACCGACCCCCGCCAGATCGAACACGCCAACCACATCTCCGCACTCGCCCGCAAAGCCAAAATGCCCGTCATCTGGACCCGCGTCGCCTTCGCCGATGATGCGTCGGACGCCGGCATCTGGGGCACCCGCACCAACACACCCGACAGCTTGCAGAACATAAAATACGGCTCAGACCGCCACGCTTACGACGACCGCTGCGAAATCCACCAAAGCGACACCCAGTTCACCAAGCGAATGCCATCCGCCTTCCACGAAACGCCCCTCCAGTCGCTCCTCATCTGGCACAAGGTGGATACAGTCGTACTAACCGGCGGCAGCACCTCAGGCTGCGTCCGCGCCACAGCGGTAGACAGCCTGTCCCGAGGCTACCGCACCATAGTCCCCCTCGAAACCACGGCAGACAAACACGAAAGCTACCACTACGCCAACCTAACCGACCTCCAGCTGAAATACGCGGATGTGGTGCCGGTGGGGGAGGTGGTGGAGTGGCTGCGGGGGCGATAGGGGGGCGAGGGGTTACGTAGGGCCAGAATTGGGCCGGTTGCTGAACGGCGGGTTCCGGGCGGCGAGAGGCAGAAAGCTGCCGTCCGGTTCGTTACTCAACAACGGCAGCTCTCGGCCCAGTAGCGGACGAACCAGAGGGCGCTGCCGACCGGCGGCTTCCGGCAGGAGTAGCCGGTTGCTGCCCTCCATGCCGCCGGTCAGCAAGGCACCCTCAAGTCGATTGTTTCGACGAAACCTGCTAATATTGAAAGCTGGCTCGCTGATTGTGTAATCGGTGAGCCGAAACAGCTCGGACATGATTTCGTATGCGTCCACATAGTTCTCCGTGATCGGTCTCGAATTTTCTCATTTGCGCGTCTGTTTGCGGACATTACTGCACGGGCCAAGCACGACAAACGCGTAACCGCATGTGACATTGCCAAAGCGATAGCATACCACTGACAACTAAAGGGGTGCGGCATGGATCAGGCACAGCTCGAAACGATACACACGGCGCTGATCGGCTTCACGAAACGCGCAGAAAAGGCGACGGAAGAGAGCCTTGTAGCTACTTTTGTAGACTCCGCGCCCCTGTTTACCCTGCTCTCCACCGAGAACAACCAGGTCATCTACGGGCGGCGGGGAACTGGTAAGACGCACGCTTTGAAGGTGTTGGCGGAGCACGTTGAGCAGAGCGGTGATGGGCTTCCTGTGTTCATTGACATGCGCACTGTCGGGTCAAACGGATCAATTTACGGCGATTCATCAAGGCCTCTCGCGGAACGCGCGTCGACGTTACTGAGTGATGCGCTGGGAGGACTTCTCAATGAATTCTATTCCCTCGCGCTGACCGTGATCGAAGAGCATCCGACACCTACTGAAGTTACCCGCCGGCTAGATGCGTTGCAGACCGCAATCTCAACCGTCCGGATTACAGGTGAAGTGGGCGAGGAAGCGACGCAGGAAAGCAAGGACCAGAATGGCATTGCGGGCGCGATTAAGGGTGGTCTAGCAGGCGTACCAACGTTTGGAGGTTATGCTTCGGCAACATCATCAGCCGAGCGCAGCGCTAAGAAAACGGTCCGCCGCTCCGGCGAAGAGGTGATTCATCTCACTTTTGGATCGATTGCAGGCGCTTTGGCTGACCTCGTTTCGATCCTTGGCGGCAAGCGGGTTTGGTTTCTTATCGATGAATGGAGTGAAATTCCGGTTGATCTTCAGCCATATCTCGCTGACCTGTTCAGGCGGGTTGTGCTGCCAGTTAAAGATATCACGGTAAAAATCGCTGCTATCGAGCATCGAACTAACTTCTCGATATTAAAAAATCGAGGAGAATATATCGGCCTTGAGCTTGGTGCAGATATTTCGGCTGACTTGAACCTCGATGATTTCTTGGTTTTTGATAATAACCAAGAAAAGGCGGTAGACTTTATCGCCAATCTGATTTTTCGGCATTACAAAAGCTCGCCGACGGAGCATCCGACTCTAGCCGATGCAGACGAACTGATCGGTGGTCTTTTTACTCAAAAGCCTGTGTTTGACGAATTTGTACGAGCGGTGGAAGGTGTGCCACGAGACGCGCTAAACCTAATTGCGAAGGTCGTCACAAAGGCTTTCGGGAAGCCTATCGCAATGAACCATGTTCGTGCTGGCGCCAGTGACTGGTATAATCAGGACAAGGCAGCTCTATCCCGTGTTTGCAAACGATCCTGTTGCATATTAATCGCACTGTCAGTAATACATATCCTATTCCTTAATCTGTCACGGTCACGAATCTGAAGTGCCGAATCTGTTGCGGTTTGATT
>JBBQIP010000084.1:0-11321 GCA_038325045.1 Sphingomonadales bacterium | reverse complement strand
GGCGGGCGGTTTTCGGGGTGATGGCGCTGTTCGGCGCGACCATTCTGGCGGTCGTGTTCTTCCGCCTGGATGAAAGCCGGTCTCCGGCCACGGCTGCAAAGGCGGCTGGCGAGCACCCGCTTTCGGGATATCTGGACCTGCTGCGCCAGAAGCGGCTGGTCGGCTATACGCTGGTGGGTGCTTTCAACGGCGCCACGCTGTTCGGCTATCTGTCGATCGCGCCCGATCTGTTCATCGATATCTGGGGCTATACCAGCGGCCAGTTTGCGGGGATTTTTGCCGGCATAGCCGTGGGCGTTATCGGCGCATCGCAGATCAACCGGGCCCTTCTACGCTACCATTCGCCCGATGATGTGCTGGCGGTGGCAACGGTCGTTGCCGCAATATTCGGGTTGGCGTTGGTGGTGCTGGCGCTGGCAGGCGCTGGGCCGTGGTGGATAATCGCCGGCTTGTTCGCAGTGCTGACCTCGAACGGCTTCATTGGCGCCAATGCGCTGGCTGGCGCATTGAATGTCGATCCGCTGCGGGCAGGCAGCACGTCGGGCCTGTTCGGCGCGGCCAATTTTGCCCTTGGCGGGTTGAGCTCGGCGATTGGCGCGGCGCTGCACGACGGCACGGCGCGGCCGCTTGCGCTCATCATGCTGGTGGCATTGGCCGGGGCGGTATTTGCCTTTTACCGTCTGGCGCGGCCGGCCGATCAGCCCAGCGCGTAGCGGTACGGCATCACCTTCGCCGCGCCCGCCTGCCAGGCCGGGCGGGCCTGGATGCGCTGCACATAGGCGAGCACATTGGGGAATGCCTTGCCCAGCCCCTGTGCAGCCGCAATCTCGGCGATGAAGCTCATCATGAAATCGGCGCCTGAAAGCGTGTTGTCGATCAGCCAGTCCTGATCCCCGAGCTGGGCCGCGAAATAGCCGATATGGGAGCCGATCTGCTCGGCTATTCGCGGGCCGAGAGGGGCTGCGGCCTCCCCAAGCCGGCTGGTGTAGAGCGCCAGCAGGAACGGGGTCATTGCCGAACCTTCAGCAAAATGCAGCCATTCGAGATAGGCTTCATGGGCGTCTGTGCCCGGTGCCGGCATCAAGTGGCTGCCGCCATGGCGGCGCAGAAGATAATCAACGATGGCGCCCGATTCGGTGATGATGCGGCCATTATCCTCGAGAGCCGGGGATTTGCCGAGCGGGTGCACCTGCTTCAGCTCCGGCGGTGCCAGGCTGGTCACGGGATCGCGGGTATAGGATTTGATGGCATAATCGACGCCAAGCTCTTCCAGCAGCCAGAGGACGCGCTGGGAGCGGCTGTTTTCGAGATGGTGGATGGTGAGCATGGAAACGGGCCTTTGCGTGGCAAGGTGATTAGCCTAGGCGGGCGGGGTGTCGATTGTAATACCCGAAGCGGAGCTGGATGAGGTTTTCATCCGTGCGTCCGGGCCTGGTGGGCAGAATGTCAACAAGGTGTCCACTGCTGTGCAGCTGCGCTTCGATGTGCGGCGCTCCCCCAGCCTGCCCGATGCAGTAGCGGTGCGGCTGATGCGGCTGGCGGGCAGCCGGATGACGCGGGACGGCATATTGGTGATCGAGGCCCAGCGTTTCCGCAGCCAGGAGCGCAACCGCGCGGATGCGCGGGACCGGCTGGCAGCGCTGGTTGCGGCGGCCGAGAAGGCGCCGATCAAGCGCCGGCCCACCCGGCCAACGCGGGCCTCGGGCGAGCGGCGGCTGGCGGGAAAGCAGGTCAGGGCGGTGGTAAAGTCGGGCCGAGGCAGGGTTCGGAGCGAGGATTAGCACTGTTTTCAGCACCAAATGCCATGCTGCCCTCTTCAAATTGTCATTGGGCCTCCCTATTTTGGTTATTCGATTGGAAGGCCATGTTGGCCATTTCGTATTTTTGAAGGAGAGAGACATGGCTGTGAGCAAGAACACCGTTGCAGGCAAGGCACGGGAAATCGCAGGCAAGGCTGAAGCTGCAGTTGGTGACGCGATCGGCGGCGACCGTATGGAACTGGAAGGCCGGGTGCGCGAGCTGAAGGGCAAGGCAGAACAGGCCTATGGCAAGGCGCGTGAAGCTTATGGCAAGGCCAGCGACCGGGCCCGCGAATGGGCCGACCATGCGCCCGAGCAGGTGCGAGAAGCGCGTGAGCGCGCCACCCATGCGGCCGAACAAGCCAGCGCCCGGGTTCGTACCCAGGTGCAGGAACAGCCGATGGCAACGCTCGCTGCCGGAATTGCACTCGGTTTCGTGGTCGGCTGGTTGATCAACCGCCGCTGATCGCGCGCGCCGCGTTCAATGACCGGACGGCGTAGCCATCAGCTCGATGAGCACGCCGCCGGTATCGCGCGGATGCAGGAAAATGACCGGAACGCCGTGCGCGCCCATGCGGGGTTCGCCGGTGCCCAGTACGGTGGCGCCGCGCGCGCGCATGGTGTCGCGCGCGGCCATGATATCCGCCACTTCGAAGCAGACATGGTGCTGGCCCCCGGCGGGGTGCTTGGCGAGAAAGCCGTGGATGGGGCTATCGGCACCCAGCGGCTCGATGAGTTCCAGCTGGCTGTTGGCGACATCGATGAACGCCACGCGCACGCCCTGGGCCGGCAGATCGAATGCCGGGGTTGAGACCGCGGCGCCGAAAAGCGCCTGATAACGCTCCAGCATGATTGCGATCGAGGGGCCGGCAATGCCGACATGGTTGAGCCGGCCGAGCAGCGGCGCTGGAGATGCTGTGCTTGTCATGCCCATGCCGATACCGGCTGTTGGCGCGGACAGCAATTGCCGGTTTGGCGGC
Source organism: Sphingomonadales bacterium (assembly GCA_038325045.1). Lineage (GTDB taxonomy): Bacteria > Pseudomonadota > Alphaproteobacteria > Sphingomonadales > Sphingomonadaceae > Sandarakinorhabdus. The sequence goes on along the minus strand of JBBQIP010000084.1, from coordinate 8,542 downwards.
GGTGCGGGCGGCATTGTTGCGCTTGCACGGCATCCGGGCTTGGGCTAGGCGCGTGCTCTGGCTCGGAGCGTGGCGCAGCCTGGTAGCGCACTAGACTGGGGGTCTAGGGGTCGCAGGTTCGAATCCTGTCGCTCCGACCAGTTTTCCCCTTAATTTTTTTGAACGGCATCGGCGTTGGCAGCAACGCCTGCGTCTGCGCGCGTTCTGGTTATCAGTCTTGACAAAACTAACCAATTAGGTTAGTAGCGCTCCTCTTGTTTTGGGGGATATGCGTTTATGGGCAAGGCGACCGCTGGCGCAGGACATTCCGGGCTGATCGAGCGCCTGCTTGGTGAAATACTGGTCCGCGAAGGCGGTTATGTGGACCATCCCGACGATCGTGGCGGTGCCACCAACTGGGGGATTACCGAAAGCGTGGCGCGCGCGCATGGCTGGACCGGAACCATGCGCGCCCTGCCGCGCACCGTTGCGCTGGAGATATACCGGCAACGCTACTGGGTGCAGCCGCGCTTCGATGCGGTGGCGGACTATGCACCGGAAGTGGCGGCAGCGCTTTTCGATACCGGGGTCAACATGGGGCCGGGCGTGGCCATTGGCATGCTGCAAAGGTGCCTGAACGCGCTCAACCGTCGCCAGCGGGACTGGCCGGACATCAACGGTGAGCGCGGCATTGGGCCGGTCACGCTTTCGGCCCTTGCGCGGCTGCTGGCGGTTCGTGGTCGGGCCGGCGAGGCGGTGCTGCTGAAGGCGCTGAATGTGCTCAAAGGCGCCCGCTACATCGAACTGGCCGAGGCAAGGGTAGCAAACGAGAGCTTCCTGTTCGGCTGGCTCGATGCGCGGGTGAGCTGAGGTGCCGCCGCTCAACCTCAACCCCAATTGGCGGCGCACGGTGCTGGCACTGGTGTTTGCGGCCGCCGGCGCGGCGCTGACCGGCCTTGCGGTGTGGCTGGCGTGGAATGTGCTCGAAGCCCCCTGGCCGGAGGGGCTGGCGGCCGCGCGGCTGCGGATCATCGGGGTGTCGCTCTATGCGACGCTGGGTCTGCTCGGGCTGGTTTTGACCGGGCTGGCGATGAATGTGGCGCTGCGCCAGGTCTCGGCCTCGTTCATGGGGGCGGATTTTTCGGCCTCCGGGCATGATGAGCCGGGGAGCCGGCGGTGAGTGCGGCGCTGTTGATGGGCCAGCGCCTGCTGGCCAGCGTGCCGCGCTGGCTGTGGGGCGTGGTGGTGGTGCTGGTGCTGCTGGCAGCGGCGCGGCATTGGCACGAGGGCCAGTTGAAGGCTGCGCGGGTGGCGGCTGCTGCCGCACAAGCCGAGCGTGACCGTGCAGCGATTGCCCAGGCCAGCAGCGCTGCTGATGAACGCCAGCGCCGGTTGGTTGCCGATCTGGCGCGCCGCCAGAAGCTGATTTCGAAAGGAAGCAATGATGCGCTTGCCCGCGAGCATGATGATCTGGTGCGCCGCTATGATGCTCTGCGGCTGCGCTGGGCAGCGGCCCGCGCCGCTCCGGCTGGTGGTGCCGCCGGCGCAGCAGCTGCGCTTTCCCGGCCCGCCGCCGGGGTTGATGACGCCGCTTGCGCGGCCCGCGGGTGGGTGGATTTCAACACTGCCGCAGCCGCCGCACAGGCTGCCGACACGGCCATAGCCAAGGACGATGCCTGGATCGCCTGGGCAAGGGCGCAGGCCGCTGCCTGGCCGGAAACCGGGACAACTGCAGACAATTTCTGACATTGCAGGCGCTTCCAGCCAATTGTTAAGCCTGACCGGCAATGCTATTCAAGATTGCGTTGCATGGCCTTATGGCCCCGGAAAACAGGTGAAGCGGGTGGCGGACTGGCGGGAAATTCTGGCTGTTGCGATGATCTTCATCGCGCTTGAGCAGATGATGCCCGCGCGACCATCGCAGCGGATGTTCCGGCGCCAGTGGCTGAACGATACGGTTTATTTTCTGGTCAATCCGTTTTTGATCCGGCTTGGCGTCAGCCTGTTGCTGGGCTGGGCAATGCTTCGGCTTTCGGGGTTTGTGCCGGCCGGGGTGGGGGCGTTTGTTTCCGGCCAGCCGCTTTGGCTGCAGGCGATAGCCGCCATTCTGGTGGCCGATATCGGCTTTTATGCGCACCACCGGCTGTTCCATGCCGTGCCATTCCTCTGGCGCTTCCATGCTGTCCATCACAGTATCGAGGAGCTTGACTGGCTGGCTGCGCACCGGGTGCACCCGGTTGACCAGATCGCCAGCGCCACTGCCTCGCTGCTGCCGGTCATCCTGCTTGGCTTTTCGCCCGAGGCTATGGCCATCTATGGCTTCACCTACATGCTGCAGTCGCATCTGGTGCACGCCAATGTGGGGCTGGATTTCGGCCCTCTCAAGTGGATCATCGCTTCGCCTCGCTATCACCACTGGCATCATGCCAATGAGCCGGGCGCGCCGGGGCATAATTATTCCGCCCAGTTCCTGCTGATGGACTGGCTCTTCGGCACGCTGCGCATCCCTGACGAGATGCCTGTGCGCTATGGCACTGACGAGCCGGTGCCCAAGGGCTATCCGCTCCAGCTGCTATGGCCGCTCACCCGGCCGCGCCCGGCCGAGCAGGTATTTACCTCGGAGGTTGATGCGTGATGCTTTCGGAACGCGCCGAGGATATGCTTGGCAAGCTGCTGATGATCGGTGTTTTCGGTTTTTCCGCAGTCCGGCAACTCATCGCGATGCTGCAGTTTTTGCAGACACCGCAATTGCCGGGCGATTGGCCGATTATTGTCATATCGCAGCTTCTTACCTTTGTTTTCGTCGGGCTTGTTGTGGTCATGACCATGCGCCGTCTGCCGCCGCGCCAGACTGCCGAGGGGATCGAGCCGCGCATCACCGCCATTGCGGGCACGTTTTTCCTCATCCTGCTCACCTGGCTGGAGCCGACCCAGATTTCGAGCGGCGTGCGCCTGGTGGCCACGGTGATGATCGCGGTTGGCACCGCCGGCTCGATTTATTGCCTCCGCTATCTTGGCCGGTCGTTCGCGATCATGGCATCGGCGCGCGAGCTGGTGACGCGCGGGCCTTACGGTGTGGTGCGCCACCCGCTTTATCTGGTGGAGGCCATTACCGTCGCCGGTATCGTGATCGCCCATGGAACGGCAGCGGCGCTGCTGGTTGGCACGGTGCAGATGCTGCTGCAGCTGCGCCGGATGTTCAATGAAGAGCAGGTGTTGCGGGCCGCGTTTCCAACTGACTATGCAGCCTATGCAGCGGAGGTGCCTATGCTGGTGCCGGGCATGCGCCGCAGCGTGCCTGCCGGCTGAGCTTCAGCCAGCGCCGGTGCCAGCGCCGCCGTGCAGGCGATATTCGCGGGCAAGTTCCACATAGCCGGCGGCGCCGGCGCGGTTGCGGGCGATGTCTTCATCCGACAAGGGCCTGCTGAAGCGGGCCGGACGGCCGGTCCATAATTCGGCTTTTCCGATGCGCTTGGCCGGTGGCAACAGGCTGCCGGCCGCCAGCATGCCGTCCTCCTCGATAACGCAAGCATCCATCACGATCGCGCCCAGCCCCACGAAGCTGTGGCTCTCCAGCACGCAGCCGTGGATGAGCGCCATCTGGCCGACCAGCACATCATCGCCGATTTCGGTGCCGTGCCGCTTGCGGGTCACGTGAACGATGCTGCCGTCCTGAATGTTCGACCGTGCGCCGATGATAATCCGCTCCACATCGCCGCGCAGTACGCAGTTGAACCACACCGAGCTGTCCGACCCCAATGTTACATCGCCAATCAACCGCGCGCCGGGGGCCACCCAGGCGCTTGGGTCGATGCGGGGTGTGATACCGTTGAAGGGGTAAACTCCCATCAGGGGAACAGCGGTGCGGCCTCAAGGCCCATGGTTTCGGGAAGGCCCAGCGCCAGGTTCATGTTCTGGACGGCCTGGCCGGAGGAGCCCTTCACCAGATTGTCGATGGCGGCGACCACGATGGCGCGGCCCGGTACCCGGTCGGCAAACACGTTCAACACCGCATGGTTGGAGCCGCGCACCGAGCGGGTGGAGGGCGCCACACCTTCGGGTAGCAGGTGCACGAAAGGCTCATCGGCATAACGGTCTGCTAAGGCTGTGCGGAGAGCGCTGATGCTGGCGCCGCTGGCAAGCTCGACGATGCAGGTCACCAGTTCGCCCCGGTTCATCGGCACTAGATGCGGGGTGAAGCTGATGATGACAGGCGCGCCGGCGGCGACTGCCAGCTCCTGCTCTATTTCGGGCATGTGCCGGTGGTGGCCAAGGCCGTAAGGGTGCACGGCTTCGGCCACTTCCGCGAACAGATTGGCTTCCTTCAGGCTGCGCCCGGCACCGCTGACGCCCGACAGCGCGTTGACGGTGATCCGCTCCGGCACCACCAGCCCGGCACCGACCAGCGGCAGCAGCGCCAGCAGCACGGCGGTGGGGTAGCAGCCGGGGCAGGCGATGAGGCTGGCGCCGGGAAGGGCGGCGCGGGCAAATTCGCTCAGGCCGTAAACCGCTCTGTCGAGCAGCCACGGCGCCGGGTGCTCCGTGCCATACCATTGTGCATAGGTGGCGGCGTCGCGCAGCCGGAAATCGGCTGACAGATCGATGATCGTACAATCGGTGATGCTGCTGAGCAGCCGCGCCGACGCAGCATGGGGCAGGCAGCCGAACACGACATCCAGACCGGCAAAATCGATATCCTCCGCCGGTTGCAGCACTGGCAGCGCATAGGGCGCGAAATGCGGCCATACCTCGTGCATCGACTGGCCGGCGCGCGCATTGGCACCAAGCGCCACCAGTTCAATTTCGGGATGGCCAAGCGCCAGGCGCACCAGATCCGCCCCGGTATAGCCGGAAGCGCCGAGGACGGCTGCGCGGATGCGAGTGCTCATCCGATTGCCGTTAGAGGAGGGGCCGGCTCGCTTCAAGCGCGAGCAGACACTTGTCAAAACCGCCAATGGCTGTTGACGGCCGAGCCGATTTTGCCAAAGCTGACCGATAATCCCGTTTTGAAGCCAATTTTTCGATTAAATATTTCAGGAACTCTCAATGAATTTTGAATATCTTTCGCTTGTTGCAGTGCTCGTAATTTTGATTTTCTTCGCTTTGGTTGTGATAAAGTTAAAATCAAAGCCAGGTCGCGGTGATTTACAGCTCTGTAAAGCTGAATTGATGACGAGCAACGAACTTGAATTTTGGCGTCTTCTTGTCCCAGCGGCAGCGCCGCTGAATGTGGCTCCACAAGTTGCGATGGGGGCGCTTATCAGCACCAGAAAAGGTTTGAGCAAATCCGAGCTGTTTGCAGCTCGCAATCGGTTTGACCGCAAACGGGTTGATTTCATTCTGTACGACGAGCAGGGAACTGTCCGCTTGCTAATCGAACTGGACGACAGAACCCATGAGACTGAGAACGATGCCAAACGCGACCTCATGACTGCTTCAGTTGGCTATCAAACGTTACGAGTTCGTCGCAAGGATGCGCGGACCGAAGAAGCCTTGAAAATCGGGTTGGCCGAAGCAATGGCTGGCGGCGAAAATACTGTCACGAAATTGGCGGTGGTCCCCGGCTAATCAAAAAGCTCTGCCCAAGCGGCGGCGCCTTATCCGGCTAACAGCCGCGCTGCCAGTGGTGCGTGGTAGGTGAGGATGCCCGTGCAGCCGGCGCGTTTGAAGGCCATCAGCGTTTCCAATACGGCCCGGTCGCGCTCCAACACGCCGGCAGCGACAGCCGCCTCGATCATCGCATATTCGCCCGACACCTGATAGGCGAACACCGGCACATCGAACCGCTCATGCAGCCGGCTGACGATATCGAGATAGGGCAAGCCGGGCTTCACCATGACCGAATCGGCGCCTTCGATAATGTCCTGCTCCACTTCGCGCAGCGCTTCGCGGGCGTTGGCAGGGTCCATCTGATAGGTCTTCTTGTCCCCCTTCAGATAGCCGCCGGAGCCGACCGCATCGCGGAACGGGCCATAGAACGCGCTCGCATATTTGGCGGCATAGGCCATGATTTGCACCAGCTGGTGGCCGTTATCTTCAAGGGCTGACCGGATGGCGCCGATGCGGCCGTCCATCATGTCGGACGGTGCCACGATATCGGCGCCGGCAGCGGCCTGGTTGAGCGCCTGGCCGACCAGCAGTTCCACCGTCTCGTCGTTCAATATGCGGCCGTCTTCGGTCACCAGCCCGTCATGGCCGTGGCTGGTGTAAGGGTCGAGCGCCACATCGGTGAGCACGCCGAGACCGGGCTGGGCGGCTTTCAGCGCGCGCACCGCCCGGCACATCAGGTTATCGGGGTTAAGCGCCTCGCGGCCATCATCGGTGCGCAGATGGGCGGGCGTGTTGGGGAACAGCGCCACGCAGGGGATGCCAAGCGCCACCGCTTCGGCAGCGGCTTCGGCCAACCGGTCGACCGAGCGGCGGGACACGCCCGGCATGGTCGCAATCGGTTCCAGCACGCCGGTACCTTCGGTCACGAACAGCGGCCAGATGAGATCGGCCGGCCCCAGCCGGGTTTCGGCATACATCGCCCGGCTCCAGGGTGCGGAGCGGGTGCGGCGCAGGCGGGTGGCGGGGAAGTGCATCAAACGGGTCCTCAGCTCGGCTCGGGCCTTTCGGCCGGCGCTGCCGGAAGCGCAACCGGCAATAGCGGATGGCCATAATGGGCTTCCAGCGCATCGGCAATGCGGGCGCGGGCGGTGGCGGACACCAGCTTGCGATCGGCGCAGGCGGCCGGATCGAAGGGCTCAAGAAAGCGCACCGTGCATATGATGGTGTGGGACCAGGGCCGGCTGAAGATCCGCCAGCCGCTTTCGGGCGCGGTCTCGGTGCCGATCCAGGCCAGATCGCGGCCCCGATCATCGAAGCAAAGCGCCACCGGCTGCACCATGAGCCGGCGCGGCGGCGGCGCCAGCACGGCGAACAGCGAGGGCTTGAACGGCAGCATCCGGCGCCCATCGGTGGTGGTGCCTTCCGGAAACAGCGTTACCGCGCCGTCCCGCGCCAGCGCCTCGCGCAGCCCGGCCACCTGCCGGGCCACTTCGCGGGTTTCGGTGCGTGAGACGAAGATGGTGTGGTTGAGCCGCGCCAGCCAGCCGATCACCGGCCAGCCGGCAATCTGGTCCTGCGCGATGAAGGCGGTGCCGGTGAGCCCGGCCATGATCGGGATATCCACCCATCCGACATGATTGGCGACGAAGAACACATCGTGCGCGAGCGCCGTTCCCACCGGAGCCACGCGCAGCCCAAGGATGTGGCTGGTGGCGGCCAGATAGCGCCGGGGCCACGGCGAATGTCGCTGCCGCCGCTCGCACCAGAAATGGGCGGGCAGGATGATTGCCAGCAACAGCGCCATGGCGGCCACGCGCAGGCCCAGCCTCAGGCTGGCGCCGGGCTCGCGGATGATGGTGGTGAGCGCCCCCACTTGCTGCCCCCTCGGTGCTGTCCCCAGGCTAGCAGCGCTAACCGAGGCTTGGCGTGGCGGCAAGCGTGCCGCTAGATGCCGCTATGGCGGCACCAATTCTGTTGTTCGATTCAGGCGTTGGGGGCCTTTCCGTGCTGGCGGCGGTGCGCAGCCGGCTGCCGGGGCTGCCCATTGTCTATGCGGCTGACAATGCCGGATTTCCCTATGGCACCAAGGCCGAGGCCGAGATTTCGGCGCGGGTGCCCGCCCTGCTGGGCCGGCTGACCGAGCGCTACCGGCCGCAGCTGGTGGTGATTGCCTGCAACACCGCCTCCACCATCGCGCTGGAGCCGGTGCGGGCGGCACTTGCGGTGCCGGTGGTGGGCACGGTGCCGGCCATAAAGCTGGCCGCCGAGGCCAGCCGCAGCCGGGTGATCGGCGTGCTGGGCACCGATGCGACCGTGCGCCAGGCCTATGTGGACCGGCTGGCGGCCGCCCATGCCGGGGATTGCCTGGTGCTGCGCCATGGATCGGCGCGGCTGGTGGAACTGGCGGAGGCGCGGCTGCGCGGCGAAGCGGTGAGCGCTGCCGATGTGGCGCCGGCGCTGGCCGGGCTGACCGGGCAGACAGGCGGCGAGCGGATGGACCGGGTGGTCCTGGCCTGCACGCACTTTCCGCTGCTGGCCGCCGAACTGGCTGAGGCGGCTGCGGCGGCGGGCTTCAAGGACCTGGCTTTCGACCATGGCGGAGACGGTATTGCCCGGCGCGTGGCGAGCCTGGTGGGGGAGTATCCGGGCGTGGCGCCGTCCGGGCTGGCCGTGTTCACCGCAGCGGGGCCGGCGGTTGACGCGCTGGCGCCGGCGCTGCACGGCTATGGTCTTGGTCGCACGGAATATCTGTAGAAGGCTCGACAATGACGCTGACCGACGCCGAGATTGTCGAGCAGATGAACCGCAGGGTGCCGCCGACTGCGGCGCTCCTGGGCCAGCAGCTGCTCTCGGTAAACCAGCATACGGGTGCGGTGCGGGTGCGCTTTCAGCCCGTGCCGGAATGCTGCAACCCCAGCGGCAATATCCAGGGCGGCTTTGTGGTGGCGATGCTCGATGATGCGGCGGCCTTTTCGGTGCTGGTCCGCTCCGGCTTCACGCTGTTTGTGCCCAC
>JBBQIP010000083.1:0-11378 GCA_038325045.1 Sphingomonadales bacterium | reverse complement strand
TCTTGCCCTTGCCTTCATCTCCCCACTGGGAGCCGATCACGGTCACATTGGGCATGAACGGCCTTTCTCAGCCAAGCGGCCGGGGTTCGCCGGCCTCCAGAACATGGGTGCATCCAACCGGCGTGTCCGCAGCCGAAAGTGCGGTAACCGTCTGATAGCCCCGGCCCCGCATGGCGGCTGCCACTGCTGGCGGAGTGCCAATCGGCACGAACAGCCGCCGGGCGGCAACCGCGCCCAGCCCGGCCTCGACCAGCCCGTCCAGATACAGCGAAAAGCCGATTGCCGGCTCGGTGCCGCCATCGGCATGGAGCAGGGAATAGCTGCCGCCGCGGCCGATCTCGCTGGTCAGCCCGGCGCCGAACAGCGAAAAGCCCAACCAGCTCTGATATTCAAAGCCGTGGCGCTCGGTGGGGTCCAGCGTGAGCACCAGCCCGGGTGTGGCCGCCAGCCCATCCACCAGCGCCGCCAGCACTGCCACCTGCGCCGCCACCGGCTCCGGCAGCGGCAGGGCGCGGAGCCGCGCCAGCGCCGCCCCGGCGGGGCCTGCGGCCGCGATCAACGGCACAAAGGCAGATGCGCCCAGCGCTTCCAGCCCGGCGGCATCCTTGCCGTCAAGCAGCCGCTGCAGCGCCGGAAGATCGGCCTGCCCGCACGCCCATCCGGCATCGTAACAATCCGCCACCAGCCGCGGCAGGGTAAGGTCGATGCCGATCGGCGCCACCCCGGCAGCCGCCAGCGCCTCGACCGCCAGCGCCAGCATCGCTGCCGCCGCTGTCTCGCCGTCGTGACCGATAAGCTCAGCCCCCAGCTGCAGCTGCTGCCGCTCGGGCCGCAGCTGGTCGCCGCGCACCCTGAGCACCGGTCCGGCATAGGAAAGCCTGAGCGGCCGCTGCACCGCTGCCATCCGGGTTACCGCAATCCGCCCCACCTGGCCGGTAATGTCCGAGCGCAGCGCCAGCGTGTGCTGGCTCACCGGATCGGTAAAGCGCAGCAGCTCGCGCCGCTGGGCACTGGCCAGCCTGGAGCCAAGGCTCTCCTCATATTCCACCAGCGGCGGGCACACCCGTGCATGTCCATGGCTGGCGAACACCGCCATCATGGTTGCAGCCAGCGCCGCCTCGGCTTCAGCAGCCGGCGGCAGCCGGTCACGCAGGCCTTCGGGCAGCAGCCCGGGCGCAAGAGTGGAACTCACCATGGGCGCGGGGTTTAGCAGCGCCGTGCAGGAAGGAAAGAGGCCGGGATCAGCTGAACCTCAGCGCCTTGGCCACTTTCACCCCCGGCAGGCGGCACAATGTCCAGAGCAGCGGGTCGGGAATATCACCATCGACAGAGAGCAGAAGCACTGCTTCCGCCCCCTCATTGCGCCGGCCGAGGTGGAAGGTGCCGATATTGACCCCCGCCTCGCCCAGCGTGGTGCCCAGCCTGCCGATAAAGCCCGGCTTGTCCTCGTTCACGATATAGATCATCCGGCCCGAAAGATCGGCCTCGATGGTAATGCCGAACAGCTCGGTCAACCGCGGCTTGGAGTTGCCGAACAGCGTGCCCGCCACCGAATGGTCCCCGTCCGGGCTGGTCACCGTTACCCGCAGCAGCGTGTGATAATCGGTTTCGCGGTCATGGCGCACTTCGGCAATGTCGATGTTGCGTTCGCGCGCAATATAAGGCGCGTTGACCATGTTCACCGTATCAGAATGCGGGCGCATCAGCCCGGTCAGCACGGCAGCGGTAATCGGCTTGATGTTGAGCGCCGCTGCGGCTCCCTCCACTTCCACCTTCACCGCTGTGATCGTCTGGCCTTCCAGCTGGCCGATGAGCGCGCCAAGCCGCTCGGCAAGCGCCATATAGGGCCTGATCCGCGGCGCTTCCTCGGCTGAAAGCGAGGGCACGTTGAGCGCATTGGTAACCCCGCCGGTAAGCAGGAAATCGCTCATCTGTTCAGCCACCTGAATGGCCACATTCACCTGCGCCTCGTCGGTGGAGGCCCCCAGATGCGGCGTGCTCACAAACCCCGGCGTGCCGAACAGCGGCGAAGCCTTGGCCGGCTCCTCCTTGAACACATCGAGCGCTGCACCGCCGATATGGCCCGAATCGAGCCCGGCCTTCAGCGCATCCTCGTCGATAAGCCCACCACGCGCGCAGTTGATGATCCTTACGCCCGGCTTGGTCTTCATCAGGTTCGCCGCCGACAGGATGTTGCGCGTGCTGTCGGTGAGCGGTGTATGCAGCGAGATGAAATCGGCCTGCGCCAAAAGCTCGTCCAGCTCCACCTTGGTCACGCCCATCTGCCCAGCACGCTCGGGGGTGAGGAAGGGATCAAAGGCGATAACCTTCATTTTCAGCCCCAGCGCCCGGTCGGCAACGATGGATCCGATATTGCCCGCCCCGATCAGCCCCAACGTCTTGGCGGTCAGCTCCACTCCCATGAAGCGGTTCTTCTCCCATTTACCTGCCTGGGTGCTGGCATCGGCCTCGGGCAGCTGGCGGGCGAGCGCAAACATTAGCGCGATGGCGTGTTCAGCGGTGGTGATGGAATTGCCGAACGGCGTGTTCATCACCACAATCCCCTTGGCCGAAGCGGCGGGGATATCGATGTTGTCCACGCCGATGCCGGCACGGCCGATCACTTTCAGATTATCGGCCGCCGCAATCACCGCAGCCACCGCCTTGGTGGCGGAACGGACTGCAAGGCCATCATATTTCCCGATGATGGCAATCAGTTCCTCCTTCGAAAGGCCGGTGATTTCATCGACCTCGACACCCCGGGCGCGAAAAATCTCGGCAGCCTTGGGCGACATTTCATCAGCGATCAGCACTTTGGGCATGGCTGTACTTCCTTGGTATTTTAGGGGGAAAGCCGCTCAGGCGGCGTTGGTCAGGGTGGCGTAGGCCCAATCGAGCCAATGGGTCAGCGCCTCGATGTCGGCAGTATCCACCGTGGCGCCGCACCAGATTCGCAAACCCGGCGGCGCATCGCGGTAGCCGCCGATATCAAAGGCCGCGCCTTCTTTCTCAAGCAGGCTGGCAATCGCCTTGGGAAGCTCGGCCGGCGCGCCCGGCAGGGTAAGGCAGACGCTGGTGTTGGAGCGTGTCGCCGGGTCGCTCGCCAGAAACTCCACCCAGGCGGTTTTCGCCACCCAGCGCGCCAGCGCCTCCGCATTGGCATCGGCGCGCGCCATCAGCTCGGGCAGCCCACCCACGCTCGCCGACCATTCGAGCGCATCGATATAGTCCTCGACCGCAAGCATCGAGGGGGTGTTGATGGTTTCGCCCGAGAAGATGCCTTCGATCAGCTTGCCCTTGGAGGTAAGCCGGAAAATCTTCGGCAACGGCCAGGCCGGCGTATAGCTTTCCAGCCGCTCGACCGCGCGCGGGCCAAGGATGATGATGCCGTGGCCGCCTTCGCCGCCAAGCACCTTCTGCCAGCTGTAGGTCAGCACATCGGTCTTGTCCCAAGGGATATCCTGCGCGAACACCGCCGAGGTTGCGTCGATGAGGGTCAGCCCTTCGCGGTTGTCCCTTATCCACTCGCCGTTGGGCACCCGCACGCCCGAAGTGGTGCCGTTCCAGGTGAAGCAAAGGTCGTGGCTCTGGTCTATCCGGGTCAGGTCGGGCAGCTCGCCATAGGGCGCGGTCACCACTGTCGGGTCCAGCTTTAGCTGCTTCACCGCATCGGTAACCCAGCCTTCGCCAAAGCTCTCCCATGCCATCATGGTTACCGGCCGAGCGCCGAGCATGGTCCACATCGCCATTTCATAGGCGCCGGTATCGGATGCCGGCACAATCCCGATCCGGTGGGTGCTGGGCACCTGCAGAATTTCGCGGGTACGGTCGATGGCCAGCAGAAGCCGGGCCTTGCCGATCTTGGAGCGGTGCGAGCGGCCGAGCGAATCGGTGGCAAGCGAATCGGCGCGCCAGCCTGGCCGCTTGGCGCAGGGGCCGGAAGAAAAATGCGGTCTGGCAGGTTTGTGCGCCGGCTTTTGCGGCAGCGAGTTCCCGGCGGTGGCCGGAGTAGGGGTGTCAGTCATCTTCTCTCCTCACAGAGAGCTCGCGCCGCGTTGGGGCGGCGTAGCCCAACGCCGCTCATAGTGGCATGCACCTCGCGGTCAAGCGCCGATGCTGCGGGCGATTTCGCGGGCCAAGGGTGGAAAATGCTTTTCGCGCGCGGCAGAATCGCGTTCCGCACAGGTCAGAAAGATCGTCACCAGCAGCGGCGCCCGCCCCGGCGGGGTAACAAGGCTGATGAGGTTGCGGATGCCGAGCGAGCCCGATCCGGTCTTGTTGCCTTCGCGCCAACCAGCGGGAAGCCCGGCCCGCAGCATGGCATTGCCGGTCTCGCTGGCCTCCATCCAGCTGGTCAGCTGCCGGCGCGAGGCTTCGGACAGGCGGTTGCCGAACAGCAGCCGCTCGACCGTGCCCAGCATGGCATCGGGGCTACTGGTATCGCGCGGATCGCCCGGAAGGCCCTCGCTCATTTCGGTCTCCCACCGGTCCAGCCGGGTTACCCTGTCCCCCTCGCTGCGCAGCCACTGGGTAAAGCCGGCCGGGCCACCCAGCCTGCGCAGCAGAATATTGGTGGCCGGGTTGTCGGAAAGGGTGACGATGGACTTGGCCAGTTCGAACAGCGTGGCGCTGCCGCCCACCCGGGTGGCGGCAAATGGCGCGTGGGAAACCACCATATCGGCCGCCGTTACCGGCTGCGGCTCGTCGAGCGACAGGCGGCGCTGGTCTGCCGCCTGCAGCAGCCACCCCGCCAGCGCCAGCTTGAATGTGCTGCACATCGGAAAGCGCTCACCGCCAGCGCGCGAATACCGGGCACCGTCGGCGGTATCGAGGAGCGCCAGGCCGATGCGGCCGCCGCTGCGTGCCTCGGCGCGGTCCAGAGCGGCCGCCAGCGGCGCAAATCGCCCCACGGCCGGCGCTGCCCGTGCAGACACCCCGCCGCCAATCAGGGCGGCCAGCGGAACAGCAAGTCCTCGGCGGGTAAAGCGCATGGCGGCCAGACTAATCTGCGTCGCCCTGCTCCGCCAGAGGGTGACGCAGGCCGCTAAGCCGGTTAGGCACGCCCGCCACAGTCTGCACGAGCGCCCGCAATGACACCGCCACCCATCAAGGTTCCCGAACGGCTGTTCCCCACCGCGCGCGAAGATGCGCCGCGGGCCAACCAGCCCACATCGGTGCCGCAGACCGAACACCCGGCATATCGTCTGGCGTTCCAGGACCCGGACTTCCTGCTGCGCGAAGACATGCGCCCGGTGCGCTTTCAGCTGGAGCTGTTGAAGGCCGAGCTGGCGCTGGCCGAGGCCGGCATTCATTCCACCTTCGTCTTTTACGGCTCGGCGCGCATCCCCGCGCCTGACCAGGCCGAAGCGCTGCTCGCCGCCGCCGCCACGCCCGAGGCTGTGGCAGTGGCCGAACGGCTTGTTGCAAAGGCGCGCTATTACACCGAAGCCCGTGCGCTGGCCCGGCTGGCGGCAGGCGAAGGCGACAAGACGGGGCTTACCGTATGTTCAGGCGGCGGCCCCTCGATCATGGAAGCCGCCAACCGCGGCGCCGCCGATATGGGCAAGCCCTCGATAGGTCTGAATGTGGTTCTGCCGCACGAGCAGGTGCCCAACCCCTATGTCACGCCCGGTCTCAGCTTCCAATTCCACTATTTCGCGCTTCGCAAGATGCACTTCCTGATGCGCGCCAAGGCGGTCGCGGTGTTTCCCGGCGGCTTTGGCACCTTCGACGAGCTGTTCGAGATGTTGACACTGGTGCAGACCGGCAAGGCTGCACCGCTGCCGATCCTGCTCTATGGCCATGATTTCTGGAACCGGGTGGTCGATTTCAAGGCACTGGCGGCCGAAGGCGTGATCAGCCCGCGCGACCTCGACCTGTTCCACATGGTCGAAACGGCGGAGGAAGGCTGGGAAATCGTAAAGGCCTGGTATTCCAGCGGCCCGCTCGACGAGTAACCTGCCTAGAGGATTTTCCCCGGGTTCATGATGCCGAGCGGATCGAGCGCCTGCTTGATCGCGCGCATCATCGCCATCCGCGCCGGTGGCAGGGTGCGGGCAAGGTCGTCGCGCTTCATCTGGCCTATTCCGTGTTCGGCCGAAATCGTGCCGCCGGCCTCGCTCACCAGATCATGCACCAGCCGGGTCACTGCCGCAGCGTTGGCCTTCACCCAATCGGCAGCCTCCGGCCCGGCGGGGGCGCGCACATTGAAGTGAAGGTTGCCGTCCCCCAGATGGCCAAAGGCGAGCACCCGGGCACCGGCGATCTCCGCCTCCACCCGCTCGGTGGCAAGTTGTGCAAAGGCCGGCACCATCGCAACCGGCACCGCAATATCATGGTGCACCGCCGGGCCGTCCTGGCGCTCGGCGTCAGGCAAGCCCTCACGCAAACCCCAAAGTGCTGCTGCCTGCGCGCCGCTGGCCGCAATCGTTGCGTCCGCCACAATCCCGTCTTCAATCGCCGCCCCCAGGGCATCGGCCAGCGTATCGGCAAGGCTCGCCGGCCCGGCCAGCTCGACCAGCACCTGCCAGGGATGATTGCCCGCCAGCGGTGCCCGGGCGCCGGGCAGATGCCGGCACACCAGCTCGATTGCCACGGCCGGCAGCAGCTCGAAACTTTCCACCTGCCCGGCGCTGGCGGCACGCAGCCGGGCCAGCAGCGCCAGCGCCGCTGCCGGGCTTTCCAGCCCCACCCAGGCCACCGACCGCGCCTCCGGCGCCGGCACCAGCTTCAACGTTAAAGCGGTAATGATGCCGAGCGTGCCCTCGGCACCGATCAACAGCTGCTTCAGGTCATAGCCCCGGTTGTCCTTGGGCAGGCCAGCAAGCTGGTCGAGCACCGAACCATCGGGCAGCACCGCCTCCAGCCCCGCTACCAGCGCCCGCATGGTGCCGTGGCGCAGCACCTGCACCCCACCGGCATTGGTAGAGGCCAGCCCGCCGATCGTGGCGCTGCCGCGCGCGGCGAGCGAGAGCGGGAAGGCAAGCCCCTGCGCTTCAGCCGCCTCATGCACGGTCTGGAGAATCGCGCCCGCCTCGGCAGTCATGGTCAGGCCGGCTGGATCGATGCTGCGGATACCGTTCATGCGCGAAAGGCTGATAAGCACGGCGCCACCGCTGGCAGCCGGGATCCCGCCACCGACCAGGCCGGTGTTTCCACCCTGCGGCACCAGCGCCACCCGGTATTGCGCGGCACAGCGAACCACAGCCGCAACCTGCGCCGTGGTGCGCGGCCGCAGCAGCATGGGCGAAGCGCCGACGAATTTGCGCCGCCAGTCGATCAGGTGCGGTGCCAGATCCTCGGGATCACGGCTGGCATTGCCGGCGCCTGCTGCATCGGCCAGCGCAAGCAACGCCTCTTCGGACGGGAAACTGGGAGGCAACGCATTCATCGCTGCTTCTATAGCAAGCCACCCACCAGCTTGACCATCGCGGTGCGCCGCCGCAGAGATTAACGCCATGTTCAAGCGCGGCAGCGCAACGGATGACCTTGAGCCAATAATTGAAACAGCAACGGACGAGGCGGAACAGGTGATCGAGGCGTGCAGCCAGAGCCTATGAAAGTGCAGCCGCGCCATGCGCTTATGCTGGCCGCTGGCTTGGCGCTGCTGCCCATTGCCGGCGCTGCCGCCCCCGGTCTTGCCATCGAACCGCCGCCCCGGCGGGAAAATCGCATCGAGCCGATGGACGATTTTCTGTCACCAATGGAGCGGATGCGGGTGGAGCCGGGCATGCCGCTCGCGGTTCGCCCACAGGCACCTGCCTCGGGCGCGCGCACCTGCATCCGGGTAAACAATATCGCCGGCGCCCAGCTTTTCGGGGATACAGCGATCGAGCTTTCGATGCGGGACGGCAAGCGCTGGCGCATGTATTTCGCGAATGAATGCCCGGCACTCAGCTTCTATCAGGGCTTTTATTACCGCCGCGGCAAGGCCGGCCAGCTATGCGCCGGGCGCGACAGCGTGGGCGCCAGATCGGGCGGAGAATGCCGTATTGCGAGCATCATGCCGGTCAAGTGAACGGCACAGGCCTGCCCGGCGTGCATTGACTTTCCGCCCCTTTGCCCTGAAGCGCCATTGCAGGCGGCAAAGGTGCCGCCAACAGGAAATTGCCTCAGGACCCGCATGAGCTTTGCCGAACTCGGTCTTTCCGACGCGCTGCTGAAGGCAGTTGCTGATTCCGGCTATGACGAGCCGACCCCCATCCAGCGCCAGGCAATCGGGCCGGTGCTAATGGGGAGAGACATCATCGGCGTGGCGCAGACCGGCACCGGCAAGACCGCCAGCTTCGTGCTGCCGATGATCGATGTGCTGGCCGAAGGCCGCAGCCGGGCGCGGATGCCGCGCTCGCTCATCCTCGAACCCACCCGTGAACTTGCCCAGCAGGTGAGCGAGAATTTCGATAAATACGGCAAATATCACAAGCTCTCGATGGCGCTGCTCATCGGCGGGGTTTCGATGGGTGACCAGCTGGCCACGCTTGAAAAAGGCGTGGACGTGCTCATTGCAACGCCCGGGCGGCTGATGGACCTGTTCGGGCGCGGCAAGATCATGCTCAACCAGTGCAGCCTGCTCGTCATCGACGAAGCCGACCGGATGCTCGACATGGGCTTTATCCCCGATATCGAGGAAATCTGCACCAAGCTGCCAACACCGCGCCAGACCCTGCTGTTCTCGGCCACCATGCCGCCGCCCATCAAAAAGCTGGCAGACCGGTTCATGACCGACCCCAAGATGATCGAAGTGGCCCGGCCCGCCTCGACCAATGTCTCGATCACCCAATGGGTGGTGAAAATGGAGCCGCGCGCCAAGCGCGAGACGCTGCGCCAACTGCTGGCAACCGACGAGGTGAAGAACGCCATCGTGTTCTGCAACCGCAAGCGCGACATCAAGGAGCTGGTCGAAAATCTGAAGCGCGCCGGTTTCAGGGTGAGCCAGATCCACGGCGACATGGAACAGGCCGACCGTATCCGCGAGCTGGACCGGTTCAAATCGGGCGACATTACCATTATCGTCGCTTCCGATGTGGCCGCGCGCGGGCTCGATATTCCGGGCGTGAGCCATGTGGTGAACTATGACGTGCCGCACCACGCCGAAGATTATGTGCACCGAATCGGCCGCACCGGCCGCGCCGGTCGCACCGGAACCGCCTTCACGTTGATGACCGCCGACGAGGCAGAAAACCTCGCCGATGTGGAAAAGCTGATCGGCCAGAAGGTCCCGGTCTGGGGGCAGCCGCAACCAGCCGCTGCCGCCAAGGCCGCCGAGAAGCCCATCGAGAAGGCAGAGCCATCACCGGCGCCTGCCGCCGCAAAACCAAAGCCCGCTGAGGCGGCGGCCCTTCCGGCCAGCGAGCCAGTTCCTGCTTCCGACCCACCCCGCAAGCCGCGCCGGCGCGGCGGCCGTGGCGGCCGTGGCGGCAGCAACAGTGGAGGGGGCCGCTCCGAAAACGACCGCAGCAGGACCGAGCCCGGCCCGCAAGATCCGCCGGCTGCGGCCAGAGAGCCGAGCAGAGCGAGCCAGCCCGATGACAGGCCGCGTGAAGCACGCAGCGACAGGCGTGACGACAGGCGCGACGACAGGCAAAGCTCGCAGCGCGACGGCAGGAGAGACGACCGGCGGGCGCGGGACGGAGACGATGACGAGCGCGTTGCAGGCTTCGGCGCTGAAGGCATCCCCGAGTTTCTGCGCCACAAGGCAACCATCGGCTAAAGCCGGTTGCACGCACCCGGCACGGCCCTTGAGAACAGTCTAGCGGCGCTTCATCCGTAGCTCCAGCTGGCTGGCCCGTATGGCGGTTTCCGCCCGCGCCCGGTCCACCTCATAGCCCAGACGCGCCGGCCTGCCGATCACTTCGGAAACCGGCCGCCGCAGGCTGAAGCCCGCCGGGCCAGCCGCATGGCCGAGCCGAAAGCCGAAGGTGACCCGGCCCTGCTGCCCCCCGGTCAAGGCCTGGGCTGCGGCGGCAAAGGCTACGGCAGCACCGCCCGCTCGCTCCCGATCGATCATTTCCGGAAGCTGGTTGAGCGGCTGTGCCGCCAGCCCGAGCGAGGCGGCGATCAGATGCACGCGCGCCCAGGTGGCGCCGGCAAGCAGCGCCTGCCGCCGGTCCCACGGGTCTGCGGCCGTAATTACTCCGAACAGCGAGGCAGTGGGCAACTGCTGGTCCCGCGTGGTGGCCAGCCAGTAGCGGCCCTCCGTCGCGGCGCTCTGGGCCGGCAGCATGGCGGCCGCCGCGGCCAGCGCCGGGGATATTCCCGATGTGGCAAGGGTAAGGCCGTCCTTGAGCCGGTCCTGCGCCGCCCGGCTGTGGCGGAACCATGCATGCGAGGCCGCCATCATTTCCGCGTCACCAGCGATGGCGGCGGTCGCCTCTTCGGTAAGGGCTGCAAACCGCCGGCCTTGCGCGCTGCCGACCTCGAACAGCATCAGGCCGATCTCGGGTGACCGGGGGAAGGCCGCCAGCGCCTGACGCGCATCTTCCCCAATCGGTGCGCCTGTCCAGTGGCCTCGGTGCGTGTGGCGGCGGCCGATGGCTGCGAGCAGGGGGTGCGGTGGCGGCGCCCCGGCGCTTCTGCTGTCCAGCTCGATTCGGGCCATGTGGCTGGCGTTTTCCGGGTCCGGCAGCAGCCGCACGGTCGCCGCCCTTCCCAACCTTGTGGACGCCAGCGCCATGGTGTGGAGCGCCGCACCCAACCCCGCCAGCCGCTCCCTGCCGAACGGGTCCATCGCGCCAAGGTTGCGCTCCGGCACCTCGAACAGATCCACACCCAGCCGGCCAACGGCAAATTGCCAGGGCTGGCTGTTATGCGGGCTGGCGGCCAGCAACCCGGCTGCGACCAGCGAAAGCGCCCCGGAGTGGCGCTGGCGGTTCCAGTCTGCCCATGCCTGCAGGCCGGGCGCCTCGCCAAGGCTGATCACCCCCTGCTGGGCGGCGCGCGCCAGCCCCAGCGTGGCGATCCCGCCGGCACCCCAGCCGAGCAACTGCCGGCGCGAAACGGTCATTCGGCGGGCTGCAGGCCCTGCGGGTGAGCCGGCGCCGGCTGCACGAGCGCCGCCGCACGCTCGCGGATGGTTTCGCTGGTTTCCCCGCTCACAGCACCAGGCGGGCCGAACAGCGCCTGCCACAGCTGCACCGGGCTGCGGGCACGCACCGCGTCGTGCCCGATACCCACCCATTCGTGCAGCGCCACCCAGATCGGGTTGAAGCTCGCAAGGTTGCGCACGATCCCATAGCGCGGGCGCTCCACCTCAGGCTCGAAAGTGCCGAACATCCGGTCCCAGATTATCAGCATGCCGGCATAGTTGCGGTCGAGATATTGCGGGTTGGTGCCATGGTGCACCCGGTGGTGCGACGGCGTGTTGAGCACCCACTCAAGCC
>JBBQIP010000082.1:0-11419 GCA_038325045.1 Sphingomonadales bacterium | reverse complement strand
AGATGCGAAAGGCGATGACATCGGACAGCTGCTCGAAATCCAGCCCCTGGCCGTGCATCTTGCGCCAGATCGAGAATGGCCGCTTTTCGCGCCCGCTCACCTGCGCATCGATCCCGCGGGTGGCCAGCACCGCCCGTATCTCGCTGGCGGTTTCGTCCACCCGGTCGGCGCCATTGGCGCGCAGATGCGCCAGCCGGGCGGTGATGGAGCCATGCGCCTCGGGTTCAAGATGCACGAACGCCAGCTCGTTCAGCTCGTCCATGAACCCGTACATGCCGATGCGCTCGGCCAGCGGCGCATAGATTTCCATTGTCTCGCGGGCGATCCGGCGGCGCTTTTCCTCCGAGCCGATGTGGTGGAGCGTGCGCATGTTGTGCAGCCGGTCGGCCAGCTTCACCAGCAGCACCCTTATGTCGTTCGACATGGCGAGCAGGAACTTGCGCAGGTTTTCGGCCTGGCGCTCGCTGTCGGTCTGCGCCTCGATGCGGCTCAGCTTGGTCACGCCGTCCACCAGCTGCCCCACGCTGGTACCGAACAGCCGGTCGATCTCGGCCCGGGTCGCTACCGTGTCCTCAATCGTGTCGTGCAAAATGCCGGTGGCAATCGTTTCGGCATCCAGCTTCAGATCGGTCAGGATACCGGCAACCTCGATCGGATGGCTAAAGTAAGGGTCGCCGCTGGCGCGCAGCTGGCTGCCATGCGCCTTCATGGAAAACACATAGGCACGGTTCAGCAGGTCCTCGTCCGCACCCGGATCATAGGCCTTCACCCGTTCAACAAGTTCATACTGCCTGAGCATGGTGGGATATTGGGCGCGGCCCGCCTGTAGCGCAACTGCTGGCGCAACTGCCTGCACAACTGCCTGTACAGCGGCTTGACCCGCCGGCAACACCGGAGTCTGGTGTTTTGATGCTTTTTCTAGCCCTTTTGGTAGCCGCCGCCGCGCCGCCCGCCGCTACCGATCTGCCGGTTATCGTCCGCCGCCGGCCCCGCGCAGTCGCGGAGGCGCAGGCGGAGGCAGCGCCGGCGCCCGCCGAAGCCGAGGGCGAGCTGCCGCCAGCGCCGCGCTCTGAAGCGCCGGCAATTGAAGCGCTGCCGCTGCCCGAGCGGCGCCTGATGATCGGCGAATGGAGCCTGGCGCTTTCAGCCGGCAGCCGCCGCTGCTCGGTAAGGCTCGATGATTACCGGTGGAGCGAGGGCTTTTACACCGCCTCGATGGGCGCCAATTGCCCGGAAGCGCTGTTCACCGTCACCCGCTGGCGGCTGCAGGAGCGCGAATTGCAGCTGGCCAACCGCACCGGGCGGGTGCTGGCGCGGCTTACGCAGGAAAAGGGCTATTGGAGCGGCCAGCAGACCGAGGGCGAAACCGCGCTGGTAATGGCAAAACGGCCGCGCTGAGCGACCCGCAGCCCGGCTTATTCGTAATCCGGGCCAAGGTTCTGGTTGCGCGGCGGCTGGGCGGCGGTCACCCGCAGCGCCTCCGCCGATGCCGAAAGCGAGCCGATTGCATCGGGGGTGTCGTCTTCGTCCACCATCATCTTCTGCATGGAGGCGACCAGCCCTTCGGTGAGGATGGTGGGCTTCACCGTCTGCTCGGCAATTTCGCGCAGCGCCACAACCGGGTTCTTGTCGCGGTCACGGTCGATGGTCAGTTCGGCACCGCTGGAAATGGCGCGGGCGCGCGAGGCGGCCAGAAGCACCAGATCGAAACGGTTGGGCACCTTGTCGACACAATCCTCGACGGTAACGCGGGCCATGGGCAAAACTCCGGTGCTGGAAACTGGTGCTTGAAATTGGGGCAGGCAGGCGCGCAGTTACGCTTGCAAGCGGTCGCCGCTACTGCCGGCTGAGAGCGCGCAAGTCAAGCACCCGGGCGCTCGCGGCCCTTGACCGATCGCCCCGGCTGGACTAGGCGGCCCTCTTCGCAATTGGCCCTGCACCCCCGGTGAAGCAGTGGCCGCACCCGGCAGCAGGCCGGGTGGTGCGAGCCCGGGGCTCAGATGGCAGGCGCACCCGCGCGCCTTGCCGAAGCAGCAGATTGGAACATCATGAGCAAGCGTCATAACGCCAAGTACAAACTCGATCGCCGGATGGGCGAGAATATCTGGGGCCGCCCGAAATCGCCTGTAAACAAGCGCGAATACGGCCCCGGCCAGCATGGCCAGCGCCGCAAGAGCAAGGTGTCGGACTTCGGCTTGCAGCTGAAGGCCAAGCAGAAGCTCAAGGGCTATTACGGCGATGTGACCGAAAAGCAGTTCCGCAAGGTGTATGACGAGGCGGTCCGCATGAAGGGCGATACCTCGCAGAACCTTATCGGCCTGCTCGAGCAGCGGCTCGATATGGTGGTGTACCGCGCCAAGTTCGCGCCCACCATTTTCGCCGCCCGCCAGATCGTCAACCACGGCCATATCCTGGTCAACGGCCGCAAGCTCGATATCGGCTCGGCCAAGATCAAGCCGGGCGATGTGGTGGAGCTTGGCAGCAAGGCCAAGGACATGGCGCTGGTGCTCGAAGCCCAGTCGCTCACGGAGCGCGACGTGCCGGAATATGTGGCAATCGATGGCCCCAAGGCCACCTATGTGCGGGTGCCGACGCTCGACGAGGTGCCGTATCCGGTCAAGATGGAACCGAATCTCGTCGTCGAGTTCTACTCGCGCTAAAAGGCGTCGAGTTCTACTCGCGCTAAAACGCTCCGAGTTCTACTCGCGCTAAAAAAACGCTTTCGCGTTCTGTTACTGTGGGTATCCGCCGGGTTGTGAAGGCCCGGCGGCCCAGCCCCCTCTTGTCGGCAGGCGCCGGCGCTGCTAGCAATGGACAGTCGGCAGTTTTGCTGCCGCCTTTTCCCTAAAGCCCTGACCTGCCGGCTTTTTTGAAGCGGTGTTTGTCAGGTGCCACGGGGCGCCCCGCCGAAACCCGGCCGGGGCCAATGGATTGAGGGGCAAGATGAACCTGGGCGGATGCACGAGAGCGATGGGCGAGTCCCTTGCCGCTCCCGCGCCCATGGCCCCGGTTGCTTCGGCTTCATTTGCCCTCACTGCATATTTTCCCCCCACTTTGCCGGGTGCGGCTTGCCGCCCCGGCGCCTGTTTGCGCCGCGCTGCCAGCCCCATGGCTGGCCGGCCCCGCGCCATGGAGCACCCAAATGTCACTACGCATGCTTATCGACGCCCGCCACCCGGAGGAAACCCGGGTCGCCGTGGTAAATGGCCAGAGAATCGAAGAATTTGATTTCGAGGCGGCGGATCGCCGCCAGCTCAAGGGCAATATCTATCTCGCCAAGGTAACGCGGGTCGAACCCTCGCTGCAGGCAGCCTTCATCGAATATGGCGGCAATCGCCACGGTTTTCTGGCTTTTGCCGAAATCCACCCCGATTATTACCAGATTCCGCGCGAAGACCGCGAGGCGCTGCTGCGCGAGGAAGCCGAACTCGCGGCCCAGGACGATGAGGGCGGCGAGAACGAGGACGAAGACGGCGAGATCGCCGAAACCGGCGGCCAGCAGGACGAACCTTCCGATTCGCTCCGCCGCCAGCGCCAGTCGCTGCGCCGCCGCTACAAGATTCAGGAGGTGATCCACCGCCGCCAGGTGCTGCTGGTGCAGGTGGTGAAGGAAGAGCGCGGCTCCAAGGGCGCAGCGCTCACCACCTATCTCAGCCTTGCCGGGCGCTACTGCGTGCTGATGCCCAACACCGCCCACGGCGGCGGCATCAGCCGCAAGATCGCCAACCCGGCCGATCGCAAGCGGTTGAAGACCATCATGTCCGACCTGCAGCTGCCGCCGGGCATGGGCGCCATCGTCCGCACCGCCGGTTTGAAGCGCGCGGCGGCCGATATCCGCCGCGATTTCGATTATCTCACCCGGCTTTGGG
Organism: Sphingomonadales bacterium; assembly: GCA_038325045.1. Classification (GTDB taxonomy): domain Bacteria; phylum Pseudomonadota; class Alphaproteobacteria; order Sphingomonadales; family Sphingomonadaceae; genus Sandarakinorhabdus. The sequence continues at coordinate 7,550 of JBBQIP010000082.1, read as the reverse complement.
ACGAGATTCGCGAGCGCACGCTCTCCAGCACCGCGCCGGCGCTCATCCACCAGGATTCGGACCTCATCAAGCGCGCCATCCGCGACGTGTATAACCGCCAGATCGAGCAGATTCTGGTGGAGGGGAATGAGGGGCATGAAGCCGCCACCCGCTTCATGTCGATGCTCATGCCGGCGCATGTCGCCAAGGTTGTCGAATATCAGGATAATGTGCCGCTTTTCCAGCGCTTTGGCGTGGAAAGCCAGCTGGAGGGCATGTACCAGCCGGTCGTGCAGCTCAAGTCCGGCGGCTATATCGTCATCAACCCGACCGAGGCGCTGGTATCGATCGATATCAACTCCGGCCGCTCGACGCGCGAATATGGCATCGAGGAAACCGCCACCAAGACCAACCTCGAGGCTGCCGACGAGATCGGCCGCCAGCTCCGGCTGCGCGACATGGCCGGGCTGGTGGTGATCGATTTCATCGACATGGAAAACAACAGCAATATCCGCAAGGTCGAGAAGGCGATGAAGGAAGCGATGAAAAACGATCGCGCCCGCGTCCAGATCGGCCGGATATCCAGCTTCGGGCTGATGGAGATGAGCCGCCAGCGGCTGCGCACCGGCGTGCTGGAAGCGAGCACGCACAGCTGCCCGATGTGCGAAGGCACCGGCATGGTGCGCTCGGTCGCGTCCGCAGCCCTTGCCGCACTCCGCGCGCTGGAGGCGGAGGCGCTTCGCAGCCGCAACAGCGATTTCACGCTGCGCGCCAGCCGCGCCGTGGCTGTCTATGTGCTCAACAAGAAGCGGGTCGAGCTTGCCGATCTGGAGCAGCTCTACGGGGTCACCATCCATACCGTGCCCGATGACGAGCTTATCGGCCCCAATTTCGTGATCGATGCGGCCGGCGCGCCTCCGGGCCGCAAGGTGGAAGTATCGCCGCTGCCGGCAGTGGTGCGGATCGAGGACGATCCCGATGACCTGGCTGATGATGAGGACGCCGATGATGAGGGCGAGGACGGCGAACAGCGCAGCGAACGCAGCGAACGCAGCAGCCGGGGCGACCGGGGTGATCGGGGCGACCGGAGCAAGCGCCGCCGCCGCCGCCGCGAACGCGAACCCGGTGACCGGAGCGAGGAAGCAGAAGCACCAGAGGCCGATGCAGCCGCTGGCGAGGAAGCCGACACCGCTGGCGAAGCAGATGCCGCCGATGCCGACGGCGCCCCGCGCGGGGACCGCAAGCGCCGCCGCTGGGGTCGCAGAGGCCGGCGTGGCGGGCAGGGCGGCGAGGCGGTCGCACCGGCTGCGCAGGAAGCAGCATCCGCCGATGGTGAGCCCGAGGCGGAAGCCGCGGCCGCGCCCAAGCCGCGCGGCCGTCGCCGCAAGGCAGATGCCGCACCGGTAGAGGCCGCAGCCCCCGAAGCTGTAACTGTAGCGGAAGCAGTGGCGGAAGCAGCGCCCGCGCCCAAGCCGCGCGGTCGCCGCAAGGCAGCCGCCGCCCCGATGGCACCCGCCGCCGAAGCGCCGCCGGTTCCTGAAGCTGTCGCTGAACCAGCCGCCGAACCTGCTGCCGACGAAGGCGCGCCCAAGCCGCGCGGCCGTCGCCGCAAGGCAGATGCACCAGCACCTGCCGTCGAGGAGCCGGTTGTGGTTGCAAAGGCCCCGGCAGCGGCGAAAGCTGCCGCCCCGGCCAAGCCGGCAGCGCGCGGCCGTGCCCGCAAGGCGGCCGCCGCACCGGAAGCTCCAGCCGCTTCGGATGATAGCGGCGAGGCGCCCCGCAAGGGCTGGTGGCAGCGCACGTTCGGTTGACCTGACTTCTGGTCCGGTGGCTTTGCCGCCACCGGACCGGTCAGGACATGCGGAAAATTGTGTCAGCCGGCAGCGCGGCCGCGCTCGGTAAAGGCCGGCGCCCGGCCATCGGCTGCACCCATATACACATGGGCGTAGCGGGCGAGGGTGCGGCTGACGAGCGCCGGATCGAGCGGCGCATCGGCGGCCACGCTGTCAAAGCCCACCCGCAGCAGGAATTGCAGCTGGTCGGGGTTGATGTCTCCCACCGCCCGAAGTTCCCCGGCAAAGCCCATCTCGCGCAGGATCTGCGCCTGCGAATAGCCGCGCCCATCCCGAAATTTGGGAAAGCCGATTTCGATCAGCCGCAGCGTGCCAATCCAGGGCAGCAGCGCGCGCGGATCATCGCCGGGTTCCAGCCTTGCGGCAGCGGCATTGCTGCCCTCCGCCAGCTCCGCCAGCGCGGCTGCCGGGCCTGCATCGGCAGGTTCGCCGCGCAGTGCAAACAGGTGCAGATCATCCGCCATAAACTGCTTCCTTGAAAGGATCGGCCCCGAGCCGGCGCCAGGTATCCAGAAACCGCTCGGACGGGTCGCTGCGCAGTGCAAGATAGGCCTTGGTCACATTTTCCACTGCCGAAACAATGCCGTCTGCATCAAAACCGGGGCCGAGGATCTTCGCGAGGCTCGCATCCTCCGCGCCCGATCCGCCGAGCAGCAGCTGGTAGTTTTCGGCGCCCTTGCGGTCCACGCCCAGCACGCCGATGTGCCCGGCATGGTGGTGGCCGCAGCCGTTGATGCAGCCCGAAACCTTGATCTTGAGCTCCCCCAGTTCCGCCTCCACCGGCGCCAGCCGCGCGGCAATTTCCTGCGCCACCGGGATCGAGCGGGCGTTGGCCAGCGTGCAATAATCCAGGCCGGGGCAGGCGATCACATCCGACGCCCGGTCGATATTGGCAGAGCCCAGCCCGGCAGCGGCAAGCGCCTGCCACAAAGCCTTCAAATCCGCGCTCCGCACATCGGCCAGCACCAGATTCTGGCTGTGGGTTACCCTGATCTCGCTGTGCGAGAATTTATCGGCCAGCTCCGCCACCAGCTCCATCTGTTCCGCACTGGCATCGCCCGGAATACCGCCCACCGGCTTCAGGCTGATGGTGACGATGCGGTGGCCGGGCACCTTATGGGCATGGGTGTTGCGCGCCAGCCAGAGCGCGAAATCGGGCTCGGAAAGGTCGAGCGCTTCGGCTTCGGCCACCAGTGCCGGCGCCTTGAACTGGGCGATGATGCGCGCCAGCTCCGCCTCCGGCGCATCGCGGCCCAGCGGCTTCAGATGCGCCCATTCGGCCTCCGCTTCGGCCGCAAAAGCCTCGATCCCAAGGTCGTTGACCAGGATCTTGATGCGCGCCTTGTAGATATTGTCGCGCCGGCCATGCCGATTATACACGCGCAATATCGCATCCATGTAGCTCAGATAATCTGCCATCGGCAGCCATTCGCGCACCACCTTGGCAATAACCGGCGTGCGCCCCATGCCGCCGCCCACATATACGCGGAAGCCCAGCGCCCCGTCCTCGCCGCGCCGCAGCTGCAGGCCGATATCGTGCAGCTGGATCGCCGCCCGGTCGGTTTCCGACGCGATGACCGCAATCTTGAACTTGCGCGGCAGGAAGCTGAACTCCGGGTGCAGCGTGGACCATTGGCGCAGCAGCTCGGCATAAGGCCGGGGGTCGGCCAGCTCATCGGCAGCGGCGCCGGCAAACTGGTCGGACGAGATGTTGCGGATGCAGTTGCCGCTGGTCTGGAAGGCGTGCATTTCCACCCGCGCCAGATCGGCGAGCAGGTCGGGGCATTCCTCCAGCTTTATCCAGTTGTACTGGATGTTCTGCCGGGTGGTAAAATGGCCATAGCCCCGGTCATAGCGCCGGGCGATATGGGCGAGCATGCGCAGCTGGACCGAAGACAGCGTGCCATAGGGAACCGCAACCCGAAGCATATAGGCGTGCAGCTGCAGATAAAGGCCGTTCATCAGCCGCAGCGGCTTGAAGTCATCCTCGCTCAGCGTGCCCGCAAGCCGGCGCTCCACCTGCTCCCGAAATTCCGCCACACGGGCATCGACAATCGCCTGGTCGATGGCATCATATTGATACATTGCTCAGATTCCGTTCGTTGGAAAACCGACCAGCGCCAGATCGGGCCGCACGCTGGGGCCGCTGGCGCGCACCCGCTCGCGGGTGGTGAGCGGCCGCCAGCCGCCGCCGTTAGCCTCCGCCTCGATAGCTGCCAGGTCGTTCACCCGCTCGGCCGGCGCCAGCTGTGCGATCAGCGCCTCCGCATCGGCCTTTTCCAGCGCGGCTGCGGCCCTGATGTCGGTGTTCCAGCCCTCGCCGGTCCACCACAAAACTTCGCCGGTTTCGAGCCTGTTGCAGGTCAGGAGATGGGGCATGTCAGCCTTTCGGAAAGAGCACGGGCCTCGGCATCGGCCAGCCCGAGCCGGGTGATGGAGCCGATCACGATGAGCGCCGGAGAGGTCACGCCTTCGCGCGCCACCAGCCCGGCAAGGTCCGCCAGAATCGAGCGGAACAGCCGCTGGTCAGCGCGCGTCGCGCGTTCGATCACCGCCACCGGCTCGTCCGGGGTCAGCCCGTCGGCGATCAGCTTTTCCGCAATCCGCTCGGCCCCCGCCAGCCCCATGTAAATGACCAAAGTGCGCCCCGGCCCGGCCAGCCCGGTCCAGTCCTGCGCCGCCAGCCCGCGGCACTCGCCGGCCACAAAGCTGAGCACCGAGGCATGGTCGCGGTGGGTGAGTGGCATCAAGGCCGCCGCCGCCGCGCCTTGCGCCGCGCTGATGCCGGGTACCACATGCACCGGCACGCCGGCCGCCTCGCACGCCGCCACTTCCTCACCGCCGCGCCCGAAGATGAACGGGTCGCCGCCCTTCAGCCGCACCACCACCTCGCCCGCCTGCGCCAGCGAAACCAGCAGCGCACCGATCTCGGCCTGCCCCAGCGTATGCCGCGCCCGCCGCTTGGCCACCGAAATGCGCCGGGCACCCGCCGGCACCAGCGCCATCACATCCGCCCCCACCAGCCCATCGTGCACCACGACAGTCGCCGCCCCAATGACCCGCGCCGCCCTGAGCGTCAGCAGATCAACCGCCCCCGGCCCGGCACCGACGAGATGGACTTGGCCTTTGCTTGGAATTTCGAAATCCATGGCCGTGGCAATAGCCGCCGCCAGTCGCCCGAGGGAACCAAGCGATTCTTGGGCGCCCAACAGCCCGGCTATTCAGATGCGCCTCCGGCGGCTGGGGCCTCAGGCCCCAGACCCCATTTTTGGAGATTAGGTCGTTTGCAAACTTGGTTGAATGTCTGGGAATGGGTGGAAAGCTGAATGGCGGCTAGATCGGGATTGCGTTGTAGTCGATCTTGTTAAACCGATCCTTCTGAAGCCTTAACGTTGACCAGTCGAAGTCATAAGATTCTTCGTCTGACCAATCATCTGGATGTTTGATCCTGAACAGGTCTCCAATGGAAGGTTCAAAACGACCGCTTTCCAAAGCGAGGTGGTCGGCGCGGGCATCGAAGGTCGCGGACCTAAACTGCGAAGTCACAACCACAAGTAACGCCGCGACTGCTTCAATCAAAGCGCTGAGGTTAGATTTTCGAAATTCCTGCTGTCGGTTATGCTTGCTCGCATTGTAGGCTTGATACCACGGGAGGGCGATACCGTTTGTCGGTGCAGCTACGCCTCGATACTGGCGCCAAGATTCAAAAGGCTTCCAACTACGCGACACCCCATTCCATATCGGGAGTTCAACCTCATAAGAGGAGAGGTGATGGGTAGCATCAATTCGCCGATACTGGCGAATGTCAAGTGGCTTGTTAGCGCTTGTTACAAAACCATTGGCAGAAAATATCGATTTAAAATTCGCCTCTATTTCAATGCATGTCCGCATCAGCAAGGCATGAATACGATATGAGAACGCCGATTCCCCTTCTGTTGAAGGTTCCACGTACTCAAATATATTTCTTAAATCTTGAATTACGAGGGCCAATGCCCTCGTGAAATGCGCCGGATTGAGCGCATACTCTGGGTCTCTAATGAAAGCCCATTCGCTGTATCCAGAGTTTTGGCCAGGTATCAGCCTACGGACATTGAGATAGAAGGGTTTAGCATGGGCCATGGGATGACGATAGAACCTGAGCGGTTTAGACTGCAACGGGATCGTTACCGGACGTGCTCAAATCGCTAGTTTTCAAACGAGATAATCGCCCTCTCTTTTGAGTTGCGCATAAGGGCGGCGATCTGCCCGCAAGGCCATCAAATGGGGTTTGGGGCCGCCGGCCCCAACCGCCGGAGGCTGTGTTTCAACTATTCAAGCCGCCTTTGGCGCGCTCTCCAGCACGCCGGCGTCCACATGGCTGGCGAACTGGGCGAAGTTCTCGATGAACATGCCCACAAGGCTCGCGGCGCGCTGGTCATAGGCCTCGCCATCGGGCCAGGTGGAGCGGGGGTCGAGCAGGCCGGACTCCACGCCCGGAACGGCGATGGGCACCTGAAAACCGAAATTGGCGTCGGTGCGGAAAGTGGCACCTTTCAGGCTGCCATCCAGCGCTGCCGCCAGCAGGGCGCGGGTTACCTTTATCGGCATGCGGCTGCCGGTATCGCCGGTGCCTGCACCGCCGCCGGTCCAGCCGGTGTTGACCAGCCACACATCGACACTGCCCTTGGCGATCCGCTCCTTCAGCAGATTGCCATAGATGCTGGGGTGGCGCGGCATGAACGGCGCACCGAAGCAGGTGGAGAAGGTCGCTTCAGGCTCGGTAACGCCGATCTCGGTGCCGGCAACCCGCGCGGTATAGCCCGACAGGAAATGGTACATCGCCTGATCGGGCGTCAGCTTCGCGATGGGGGGCAGCACGCCAAAGGCATCGGCGGTGAGCATGATGATGTTCCGGGGCACCGGGCCGAGATTGTCGGCAGATGCATTGGGAATGAAATCAATGGGGTAGGAGCCACGGCTGTTTTCAGCGAGGCTGTTGTCATCAAGATCGATCTCGCGCGTTACGGGGTCGATCACCACATTTTCAAGCACGGTGCCGAAGCGCTGCGTGGTGGCGAAAATCTCCGGCTCGGCCTCGGCGGAAAGCCGGATCACCTTGGCGTAGCAACCGCCTTCGAAATTGAACACCGCAGTGTCCGACCAGCCATGCTCGTCATCGCCGATGAGCGTGCGCGAGGCATCGGCGGAAAGCGTGGTCTTGCCGGTGCCCGAAAGCCCGAAGAACACTGCCGTATCGCCGCTTTTGCCGATGTTGGCGGAGCAATGCATCGGCATCACGCCCTTTTCCGGCAGCAGCCAGTTGAGGATCGAGAACACGCTCTTCTTCATCTCGCCCGCATAGGCGGTGCCGCCGATAAGGGTGGTGCCACCGCCAAAATCCACGCCGATAATGGTATCGCCGCGGCTGCCATGCCGCTCGGGCGAGGCCTTGAAGCTGGGCAGATCGATGATCGTGTATTCGGGCACGAAATCGGCCAGCTCATGCGGCTCAGGGCGCACCAGCAGCGTGCGGATGAACAGGCTGTGCCAGGCGTTTTCGGTGATCACCCGCACCCGTACCCGGTGTTCGGGCTGCGAGCCGCCGTAAAGATCCTGCACGAAAAGCGTGGTCTTGCCGGCCAGCGCTTCGGCAAAGTCGGCCTTCAGATTCGCGAACTGTTCCGGGCTCATCGGCCGGTTGGTCTTGCCCCACCAGATGGCATTTTCGGTGGTCGCATC
>JBBQIP010000081.1:0-11429 GCA_038325045.1 Sphingomonadales bacterium | reverse complement strand
AGCCGCAGGCTGCAGGCGGCGGGGCGATGGGCGGCGATGGGGACCCGGCCGAACGCGAGGCGGACCGGCTGGCTGCCGATGTGCTGGCCGGGCGGCCGGCGCGGCCGCTGGCGCGGCGGCGCGACGCGATAGCCCGGTTCGGAGAGGGCGAGCGCGACCCCGATACCGGCTTCAGCTTCGACCCTTACGGCGTGAGCCTGGTGGGAATAGGCAACCTCGACCTGCTGGACCGGCTGCGCGAGGCGCGGGACTGGGTGGCCGCGCACTCGATGCTCGAGCTGGATTACGAGGCCTGGATGATCCTGCGCGACCGGCTGGAAGTGGAGCGCGATTTCCGGATCGACCTCGGCCATCTCTGGCTGGAGAACGTGGACGAAACCGCGCCCGCGCTGTTCATGCTGGTGCCCGGCGTGGGCGGGGCGATAGATATCGTCAGGGTTGAAAACCCGGTCTTCTTCGACGGCCCTCCATATGATTTGGCCGGCCAGCCGGTGATGAACGCCGCCCAGCTGGCCGAATGGCAGGCCGGGCTGGGCTTGCCGGAAATATCGGTCGAGCAGTTTCTGGCCAGCCGAGAGACGCCGAGCGCCGGCACGCCGCTGCTGCCGGGTGAAATGGCGGACCCGTTTGCAACGCCGCGGCTCTCCGGTCCCGATGGCGGCGGCTACGACCGGTTCGATGATCTGCGCCTGCCCGGCGGCGTGTCCATGGCCGGCCCGCGCGGCTATGGGCTGGTAAACGCCTTTGGCAACCAGAGCGGCGCGGGGCGGACCGGCGCGCTCTCGGAAGTGTTTTTCGGCACTGGGCCGGGAGCCGCCTACGGATTCCGCTACCTCGACCAGAACACCATCAAGAGCAGCCACCCGCTCACCGATTTCAGCCAGCACAACTCGCCGCTCGGCGATATCTCAGTGAAGTCCCGGGTGCCGGGCAGCGCCGATTACGATGCGCCCAGCCGCATCGACCGGTTCGGCAATTATCTGTCGGGCCAGGCGCAGCTGCTGGGCATGGACCCGAAAAAAACCAACTTCGCTCGCTACATGGCTCTGCACGGCGCCGGGCGCACCGACGCCGATGTGCGCGCTGGCTTGAGGCTGGCGGTCGATGCGACCGATGTGGACGCCTATCGTTCGCTGCTCTCCGACCCGCACGCGCGAGAGCCGACACCAAGCGGTGCGCTTTCGGACACGCCCAACTACGGACGATCCGAGGTCTCCGCCATTTATAACGGCATCTTGCGCGACCGGCCTGTCGTGCTGGCCGATGGCGGGCCGCCGCTGCGCACCGTGGCCGAGATAGACGCCGCCCGGGTGGCGGGCCGGATCGGCATCATGGAGGCCGATTCCTATCTGCGCACGGTGGGCGCGGATGCTGCAAGCCGGGTGATCGCCAACCCCGATTGGGGATCGACGGCGGCGCGCGGCTTCATGTCCGGTTGGGATGCGATGAACCCGAACCTGCACCCCGAGGCGCCGGGGCGGGTGGACATGTTCTCCGCCACCCGCCACGAGGGCACGGACCTCGCCGCCTCGGCCAGCCGGATCAAGCAATTTACCAGCTATCTTAAAGCCCAGTCCGAAATGCACCGATCGGGCGGCGCGACGCTGCTGATCCGGCCCGATGATCTGACCGCCTATCAGGCGCTGCTGCGCGACCCCTTTGCGCGGGAGGCGACACGCACCGGCCGCGCTTCGCCAAAGCCCAATTATCAGCACGAGCCGGTTAAACAGGTTTATAATGGGGTGATGGAAGGGCTGGCACCGGACCGGGCGATTACCTCGGCCGCCGGCGAGCGGTTCAATTCGGTGGCGGACCTGGACCTGGCGCTGGAACAGGGCCGGCTTACCACCCGCGAACATTATGCTCTGGTGGACCGGACGGCGCGGATCGCCGCGCGGTCGGTGGCCGCCGATACGCCGGCGGCGCGCAGTACCGCTGCCACCGCGCAGGCGGACTATGATGCAGCGCGGGCGCGGGCGAACGACTATATCACCCGCAATTCCTCGCCCGAATACATGACCTCGCTGGCGCATGGCGGTGGCTGGCGCGGGGATATGCATGCCGCGCGTACCTATGGCGGGCGCGGCGCGCTGTTCGGCGGCGGTTTCGGGCTGGCGACCTCGCTCTTTTTGCACCGGGGGGACAGCTGGACCGACCCCGATGTGCTGCTCGATGTGGCACGCTCAGGCGGCACCGAAGCAGCGCGCGGCGGGGTGACCACGGCCATGGAGACGGTGGCGGTATCACGCGCCAGCCAATATCTGCTGCGCGAGGGGCTGGAGACTACGGCAAGCCGGGCGCTGCAGATCCGCATAGCAGCCCATGCAGTGCCAGGGCTGGGGGACGGGATGTTCGAGGCCGGGAGCCTCATTTATCGGGCCTCGCAGGGCGAGGACATCTCTGGGGGCGAAGCGACCTACAGCATAAGCCGCGCTGTGGTTATCGGCGCCGGATCGAGCGTGTTGGGCGCGGCGGCTGCGGGCGCTGTTGCAGGCTCGGTGGTGCCGGTCGTGGGCACGGCTATCGGGTTTGTGGTGGGGCTGGGCGCCGGGCTGCTCATGGGCGCGCTGATTCCGACCTGGGGCGAGCTTGGCTCGGGCGGCGGCGGCGACCCCTACAACGGCGATATCCCGATGTTCCGCAGCGATTATGACCGGGCGGTGCGCGATGGCCGGTTGAACTGCATGGGCGTGGGCCACCACCGGCGGGTGCACGTTATAGAGGAGCCGGACTGGAGCCTTGGCTCACCCGATGGCGGCACCAATTCGCTGCTGCGCGAATTTGCCTTTTCCAGCGCCGCCAGCCGGATGCGGGAGCCTTCGCCAATGAGCGACGAAGATATCCAGGCACTTACGGCGTGGATCAATGCTTCCAACGCACCGGCAGCAGCGGCGGCGCGCTGAAGGCCGGCGGGGTGCATCAGTGGCGGTAGTTTTCCACCGGGATGCCGTGGCGCTGGATAAGCCGGCCGAGGTGCCGGCGCTCGGTGCCTGCCACCCGCGCGGCTTCGGTGATATTGCCCGCCGTCTGCGCCAGTAGCCAGTTGAGATAGCGCCTCTCGAACGCGTCGGTGCGCCTGGCCCGCGCGCACTTGAGCCCGCCCGAAAAATCGTCTGCCACCGGCTGCGCAGGCGGCTGTACCCGCTCGGCACCGGCCAGCGGCACGGTTTTCACCGCACCCGCGTGCAGCAGCACCACCCGCCGCATGGCATTTTCCAGCTCGCGCACATTGCCGGGCCAGCCATGGGCTAGCAGCTGGGCCTCCGCCTGCTTGTCGAGCGCCGGCACCGGCCGGTCGAAATCCGCCGCCGCGCGCGCCAGAAAATGCCGTGCCAGTGGCAGAATATCCTGCGCCCGCTCGCGCAGCGGCGGCATCAGCACCGAAGCGACATCGAGCCGGAAAAGCAGATCCTGGCGGAAGCAGCCGGCATCGGCCAGCTTGTCCAGCCTGGCATTGCTGGCGGCCACTATCCGCACATCGGCCAGGCATTCGCTGCCACCGCCGAGCGGACGGTAGCGCCCATCCTGCAGGAAACGCAGCAGCGCCACCTGGGACCGCATCGAAAGCGTATCAACCTCATCCAGAAACAGCGTGCCGCCATGCGCCTGGGCAATGAGCCCGGCACTGGCTTCGCGAGCATCGGTAAAGGCGCCGCGGCTATGGCCGAAGAGCTCGTTTTCCAGAAGATGATCGGGGAGCGCGCCGCAGTTTACCGGCACCAGCGGGCCGCTTGCGCGGCTGCTCTGGTAGTGGATGGCGCGCGCTGCCAGCTCCTTGCCGGTGCCGGTTTCGCCGAAGATGAGCACCGGCACATTCACTCTGGCAAAGCAGCGCAGCTGGCCAAGCGCCTCCTGAAATACAGGCGCATTGCCGATCAGCTTGCCGATTCCGTCAGCCGCGCCTTTCTCGGATGCGTGCATCTTTCTCCCCTGGCCGAAGCGCTGGAGCTTGAATTCCGTTCAGCAGCGCCTTCCCCTCCGAATGCGCTCGAAACCTCAACTTAACATACGCAATGCAAAAAAGTGTTAAGTCAGTTCACAATTACGGTCAGGATCCGGATTGGATGCGCTCGCTTTCCGCCACCAGCGCGGCCACTACCTGCGGGTCGGCCAGGGTGGAGATATCGCCCAGCGCGCCGGTTTCGCCTTCCGCGATCTTGCGCAGGATGCGGCGCATGATCTTGCCCGAGCGGGTTTTGGGCAGCGCCGGCGCAAACTGGATAACGTCGGGCGCCGCGATAGGGCCGATTTCGCGGCGCACCCATTTCACCAGCTCGGCGCGCAAGGCAGCATCGCCGGTCTCGCCTGCGTTCAAGGTTACATAGGCATAGATGCCCTGGCCCTTGATCGGGTGCGGCATGCCCACAACCGCCGCCTCGGCCACCTTGGCATGCGCGACAAGCGCCGATTCCACCTCGGCAGTGCCCATGCGGTGGCCCGAGACGTTGATCACATCGTCCACCCGCCCGGTGATCCACCAATAGCCGTCCTCATCGCGCCGGGCGCCGTCTCCCGTGAAGTACAGGCCGGGATAGGTGGTGAAATAGGTCTGGAAGAAGCGCGCATGGTCGCCCCACACCGTGCGCATCTGCCCCGGCCAGCTGCGCGCGATGCACAAGTTGCCTGCAGCAGCGCCTTCCAGCGTCCTGCCATCGGCATCGACCAGCAGCGGCTCCACCCCGAACATGGGCAGCGTGGCCGAGCCGGGCTTCAAGGCCGTGGCGCCGGGCAACGGGCTGATGAGCGCGCCGCCGGTCTCGGTCTGCCACCAGGTATCCACAATGGGGCAGCGGCCCTCGCCCACCACCCGGTGATACCAGGCCCATGCCTCGGGGTTGATCGGCTCCCCCACCGTGCCGAGAAGGCGTAGCGACGCGCGGCTGGAGGCCTGCACCCATCCGTCGCCCTCGCGCATCAGCGCGCGGAGCGCTGTGGGCGCGGTGTAGAAGATATTGACCTGATGGCGGTCGCAAATCTGCCAGAAACGGCCATGATCGGGCCAGTTGGGCACGCCTTCGAACATGAAGCTGGTGCCACCATTGGCGAGAGGGCCATAGACCACATAGCTGTGCCCGGTCACCCAGCCCACATCGGCCGTGCACCAGAAGATTTCGCCCGGCCGGTAATCGAAGATCAGCCGGAAGGTCATCGCCACCCACAGCAGATAGCCCGCCGTTGTGTGGAGCACGCCCTTGGGTTTGCCGGTGGAACCCGAGGTGTAGAGGATGAAAAGCGGATCCTCCGCACCCATCGGCTCGGGCGCACATTCGGGCGCGGCCTCTGCGATCGCCTCATGGTACCACAGGTCGCGGCCGGGCTGCATGGCCACTGCGCCGCCGGTGCGCCGCACCACCAGCACCCGCTCCACCGAGGGGCAGCTGGCGAGCGCTGCATCGACATTGGCCTTCAAGGGGATGGTCTTGCCGGCGCGCAGGCCTTCATCGGCGGTGACCACAAGCCGGCTGTCACAGTCCTTTATCCGGCCAGCCAGGCTTTCGGGCGAAAAGCCGCCGAACACGATCGAATGAATGGCACCGATGCGGGTGCAGGCGAGCATCGCCACTGCGGCCTCAGGCACCATCGGCATGTAGAGCGTCACCCGGTCTCCCTTGCGCGCGCCATTTGCCTTGAGCGCGTTGGCAAAGCGGCAGACTTCCGCGTGCAGCTCGGCATAGGTGATGCGCCGGGTTTCGGAGGGATCATCGCCTTCCCACAGGATGGCCGGTGTATCGCCGCGCTCGGCCAGATGCCGGTCGAGGCAGTTGGCGCTCACGTTCAGCACCCCGTCCGAAAACCAGCTGATGCCGAAATCGGCTTCGTTGAACGAACAGTCCGACACTTTGGTGAACGGGCGCATCCAGTCCAGACAGGCAGCTTGCTCACGCCAGAAGGCATCGGGGTCGGCGAGCGAGCGGGCGTGGAGTTCGCGGTAGCCTTCGGCGTTCACATGGGCACGCGCGGCCCATTCGGGCGGCACCGGATAGCTGGCTTCGTTCATGCACTCCTCCGAACCGCAATTGCGGGCGACCCTTATGGCGCGGTCGTGCTTGCGATGCATCCCCCGCCGCCACCAATTGTCCGAAAAGCGGCAATTGGATCCGCTTGGGTAGCTTGCTCCGGCCGGGTGCAGCGTTATTATTGTCCGCGGGGGAGAGCGGGTGCGCAAATTTCGTTTCTGGATTCCGCTTGCAGTTGCGGCGCTGCTGCTGCTTTCGGGCGTGGTCGTATCGGCGATGTTGCCCGGTCTGGCCGGTGACAAAGCCAAATCCTGGGTTGCCGAAAATCTGCAAAACAAGGCGCTCGCGCTGGGCGAGGTGACCTTCGACCCCTGGTCACTCACGCTCGTATTCAAAGATGTGAAGCTTGCAGACACCGGGGCGCCAGCACGGCCGCTGGTGATGGTGAAGGCGCTGACTGTCGATCTGAGCCCCTCCTCGCTTTGGGCGCTGCATCCGCGCCTCGATGCGTTGACCATCGACGCGCCGGCCATCGATGCCGTTCTCGCCGCCGATGGCTCGCTCAACCTTGCCGGGCTGATACCGGCCGATGACGGCGAGCCGGCACCCGAGGTCTGGATCGGCAAGCTGGCGGTGGTTGGCGGCCGGCTGTCCTTCACCGACCGGCGGCCAGCAGAGCCGGTGGCAAAAATGCTGGAACCGATCAGCTTTGCACTGAACGACTTCGCTACCCACACCAATGAAGGCGGCGGCTTTTCGCTCGAGGCTGCGAGCGAGACGGGAGAGCGTTTCAGCTGGCGCGGCACGCTCGGCATGGCGCCGGTGGCAAGCAAAGGGCAATTCCGCTTCGAGGCTTTGAAGCTCGCGACGATAAGCAAATTGGCAGGCGATCTGCTGCCATTTACAGGCGAAGCCGGAAGCATCGACATGGCCGGCAGCTATTCCGTGGCGCTGCCGAAATCGGTGCCGGGCCAGCCAGTGCCGCCTCCCGCCTTCGCAGCCGAGCTGAGCAGGCTTGGCATCACCGGTATCGCGGTGAGTACAGCCGGCGGCGACCGGATGAAGGTGGCCAGCATCCTGGTGGCGCCTACCCGCCTCCGGCTCGATGCGGACAGGCTGGCGCTGGGACAGGTGGCCATGAAGGCGCTGCAAATCGAGCGGCCGGATGGCAGCCGCGCAAGCCTGGCCGGGCTGCAGCTGGCCGAAAGCACCTATACGCTTTCAACAGGCGTTGCCGCGCTGGGCATGGTGGCGCTCGATGGGTTCAGCGCCACCGGGCGCGGTCCGGGCGGCGAAACCGTGTCGCTCGCCCGGCTCGAAATGGCGGCGAGCCAGGTCGATCCCGGCACGCACACGCTGGCTTTCGGGGCGGGATCTGCAACCGGCCTTCGCGCCGGCGTGCGGCTTGACGAGGCGCTGCAGCCGCACGTGCCGGGCCTGTGGCCGTTGCCGGCCGCAGCCGCCACGCCGTCGGCCGCGCCTGAGCCGGGCTGGTCTGCCAGCCTTGCCGGGCTTGCGCTCGCCGATTCAGCGGTGCGGCTGAACGTGACGCGGTCCGGGCGGGTGCAGACGATCAATTTCGCACCGCTGGCGATTACGCTGGGGCCATTGACCAGCGCCCTTGCGGCGCCGGTGCGCTTCAAGGCCAGCACCAGGATCGATGGCAAGGCCCGGCTGACGGCGGAAGGCAGCGCGGCGGCCGGCGCCGCGGATGCAGACATTGCCGTGTCCGGGTTGCAGATTGCTGATTACGCGGCCCTTGCCGGGCCGCTGCCGGTGACATTGCGCAGTGGAACCCTGGGCCTGAAGGGCCGGGCCAAATTTGGTAAAGGGCCGCGATTCGAAGGGCAGATCGAACTTGCCGGGCTGGATGTGCGTGACCTTGGCGGAACCGAACTGGTCAGCTGGAAAGCGCTCAAGATCAGCGGTATTCGCGCCAGCGCCAGCCGGCTGGCAGTACGGCAGATGCTGTTTGACGGTGCCGTGAGCCATGTGATCGTGAGCCCGGCGCGCGAGATAAACCTTGTAACGCTTGCCAGTGCTCAAGCGGCAGCGCCGGCGCCGGCAAAGGGCGATATCGGCAAGCTGCGGATCAGCGCCCCGATAAGCGACAGCGCGAGTTCGATCGGAGCGGCGATCCCCACCGAAATTGGCGCAGTGGTGTTCAGAAATTCCATGATCGAATTCGCCGATCAATCGATCGATCCGAAATTTTCAACGATCATCCAGGGCGTTGAGGGCGAAATAACCGGGTTGAACAGCCGCCCCGGCTCGCAGGCGGAATTTGCCTTGAAGGGCTATGTGATCGACCGGTTTTCGCCGGTCAGCATCACCGGCCGGGCCAATGTATTTGCCTATGATAACAACACCGACCTTACTGCCACGTTCAAGAACATCGAGCTGCCGGTGTTCAACCCCTATTCCGGCCGTTATGCCGGCTATGCCATCGCCAAGGGCAAGCTTTCCACCACCTTGCACTACCAGATCAAGGACCGGGCGCTTCAGGCCGATCATAACCTGCGGATCGACCAGCTGGTCTGGGGGGAAGCGACCGACAGCAAGGACAAGGTGCCGCTGCCGATCAGGCTGGCGACCGGGCTTTTGAAGGATTCAAACGGGGTAATCGACCTTGACCTGCCGGTAGGAGGTTCGCTCGACGATCCGCAATTCAAGGTGTGGCCGGTGGTCTGGCAGATTGTCGGCAATGTGTTCACCAAGATCATCACGGCACCGTTCCGGCTGATCGGCGGGCTGTTCGGCGGCTCTGAGGCACCGCAGATCGTGCTGTTCGACCCCGGATCGGCAGTGCTGGCGGCCAGTGCCGGCGCCGGGCTGGAAGCGATTGCCAAAGGCTTTGCCAACAAGCCGGACGTAAACCTGGATATTCCCGCCGGCCCTGGCCTGCGGGAAGATGCAGCAGCGCTTGCAACCGAAGCATTGCACAGCGCAGCGCTTGCGGAAAAGCCGGGCAAGCCGCCGGTGGCAGCTGCCTATGCAACGCTCGATATGGAGAAGAAGCTCGACAAGCTGAAGGCGCTCTACAAATCCAAATTCGGCGATAGTCCGAAATTTCCCGAGGACAAGGTGGCGAAGGCCGGGATGTTTGCCGGTGGTGCCGAGAAAGATGCGGCCCGGCAGAGCCAGATACAATGGCTGGAAACCGCCCTGATGCCCCGATATGCTGCCACCGATGCCCAGCTCGCTGCCCTTGGCCAGGCGCGTGCAGATGCCATAAGGCAGGTGCTGCTGGCCAATGGCAGCATGGAACCGACGCGCGTGTTCATTTCAACCGCACTTGCGCCGGTGATGCAGCAAGACACGGTGGCGCTGGAGCTCAAGGTGAAGTGAGATGAGCATGGGCGAACGAACGGTGGAAGGCGGCTGCCACTGCGGGGCAGTGCGCTTCAAGGTTCAGCTCAGCCAGCCGCTCAAACTGCTCGATTGCAACTGCTCGATCTGCGCCAAAACCGGCTATCTGCACCTTATCGTGGCAGCCGAAGATTTCACCCTGCTCAAGGGCAGGGACGCGCTCACCGACTATCGCTTCGGCAGCGGGGCGGGGCGGCACCTGTTCTGCTCGCGCTGCGGGATAAAGAGCTTTTATGTGCCGCGCTCGCACCCGGACGGCTATAGCGTGAACTGGCGCGCGCTCGACGGCGTGGACGATCTGGTTCCGCTGGTGGAGGCCTATGATGGCCGCAACTGGGAGGCGGCGCGGGCCGCCTTGGGCTGATAGCGGCCCCGGCCTTGGCCCCTATCGGCCGGTCTGGCCGATTTCCTGTTTAGCGGCCCGTCTGGCCGATTTCCTGTTTAGCGGCCCGTCTGGCCGCGGTGCATCAGCATGGCATCCGCCAGCACCAGTGCCACCATCGCCTCCATCACCGGCGCGGCCCGTATGCCCACGCACGGGTCGTGGCGGCCCTTGGTCACGATATCGGTCGCCTCCCCGGTGCGGGTGATCGTCTCCACCGGTGTGAGGATCGACGAGGTGGGCTTCAACGCCATGCGGACCACCACTGGCTGGCCGGTGGAGATGCCGCCAGCGGTGCCCCCGGCATGGTTGGCGAGGAATTCGGGGCCGTTTTCGCCCGGGCGCATGGCATCGGCATTATCCTCGCCGCGCAGCCTTGCGGCGGCAAAACCATCGCCGATCTCCACGCCTTTTACGGCATTGATGCCCATGCAGGCGCTGGCCAGCTGGCTGTCCAGCTTCATGTACACGGGCGCGCCCCAGCCGGCGGGCACGCCGGTTGCGCTGCATTCCACCACCGCGCCCAGCGAAGAGCCGGCCTTGCGCGCGGCATCGAGCGCGGTTTCCCACTCGGCAGCAACCTTTGCATCGGGGCAGAAAAAGGGGTTGCGGTCGATTTCGGCATCATCAAAGCGCGCCCGGTCGATGGGGATGCCGCCAAGCTCCACCAGACAGGCCCGCACCCGCACCTGCGGGATGACCAGCCGCGCCACCGCACCTGCGGCCACCCGGGCAGCGGTTTCGCGCGCGCTGGACCGCCCGCCACCGCGCGGGTCGCGGTGGCCGTATTTGGCGTCATAGGCATAATCCGCATGGCCGGGGCGATACGCCTTGCCGACTTCGGAATAATCCTTCGAGCGCTGGTCCACATTCTCGATCATCAGGCTGATCGGGGTGCCGGTGGTCAGCCCCTCGTGTACGCCGGAGAGGATACGGACCGCATCAGGCTCCTGCCGCTGGGTAGTGAAGCGCGAGGTGCCCGGCCGGCGTTTGTCGAGCCAGGGCTGGATATCGGCTTCGGATAGCGCGAGCCCCGGCGGGCAGCCATCGATTACCGTGCCGATGGCGGGGCCATGGCTCTCCCCCCAGGTGGTGAACCGGAAAAGCTGGCCGAAACTGTTGTAGCTCATCCCGCCACACTGATGTCGGGCGCATCCTCGGCCTTCATGCCGACAACATTATAGCCGGCATCGACATGATGGATTTCGCCGGTCACGCCCGAGGCGAGGTCGGAGAGCAGATAGACACCGGCGCCGCCGACATCCTCGATGGTCACGTTGCGGCGGAGCGGGCTGTTATATTCGTTCCACTTCAGGATGTAGCGGAAATCACCGATGCCGCTGGCGGCCAGTGTCTTGATCGGGCCGGCGCTGATGGCGTTGACGCGGATATTTTCGGGGCCAAGGTCCATCGCCAGATACTTCACGCTGGTTTCAAGCGCCGATTTGGCCACGCCCATCACGTTATAATGCGGGATCACCTTTTCCGCGCCGTAATAGCTCAGTGTGAGCAGGCTGCCGCCGTTCGGCATCATCGGGATGGCGCGCTGGGCAATGGCGGTGAAGCTGAAGACGCTGACATTCATGGTCAGCAGGAAGTTGTCGAGGCTGGTGTCGACATAGCGGCCGCGCAGCTCGTTCTTGTCGGAAAATCCGATCGCGTGAACTACGAAATCGATGGTTTCCCAGCGGCTTTTCAGTGTTTCGAAGGCCGCATCCAGC
>JBBQIP010000080.1:0-11455 GCA_038325045.1 Sphingomonadales bacterium | reverse complement strand
CCTTCCAGTCCATGAAGACCCCCACACGGCTGGCCACGGTTGCGGAAAACGAGGAAGTGCCCACGCTGCCGCCGTGGCAGGACCAGTTTTTGCGCAGCTTCCAGTCCCGCATCGGCACCAGCAAGGTGGGCGGCGGCGATGTGCGGGTGGATGTGGACGCCGATAATGTCATCCGCCGCTTCCCCGCCCAAATGCCCGGCGCCAAGCCGCTGCTGATGGACCTGATGGCGCAGGACGCGAAATGGGGCGGCTCGCCGATGCGCGATTATGGCGGCGGCATCGCCTTCAGGCGGGCCCGCGATACCGAGCATCCGGTGTTCACCATGCTGCCCATCGATCTGTTTGCCGATCCCGCCATGGGCGCGGCACTGGCCCCGCTGGTGCAGGGCCGGCTGGTGCTCATCGGCGCCGATCTGTCGATGGTCGACAGGTTCGAGACCCCGCTCACCAGGGTCTCGCGCGAAGATACGCCCGGGGTCGCCATCCACGGCCATCTGCTGGCGCAGCGGCTCGATGACCGGCGGCTGACGGTGCTGCCGCAATGGAGCTTCTGGCTGGCGGCCCTGCTGGTGGTGGGGGCGGGCGCGCTCACCTCCATCTCGCCCTATCGCACCGTCATCACCGTCAGCATCGGCGCTGCCCTGGTGCTCGGTCTGGTGGGGCTGCCGTTCCTGCTGCAACGGTGGGATGTGGATACCATCGGGCTGCCGGCCGGCGGCTGGGTCATCGGCTTCATCATCGCCTTTGCCGCCACCAGCTCGTCTGCCCGCTCCATCGGGGTGGAACAGCGGGAATTCGCCCAATCCGCGCTGGGCAAATATCTGCCGCCCGATATTGCCGAAATGATCCTGCGCGAGCCCGAAAAACTGGCCCTGCACGGCGAAAAGCGCCGCATCTATGCGCTGTTCACCGATATCGAGGGCTTCACCCGCATGTCGGACCAGCTGAGCGCCGAGGCGCTGGGCGTGGTATTGAACGAATATCTCGATGATATCAGTCGCATCATCCTCGAGCATGGCGGCACCATCGACAAGTTCGTGGGCGATGCGGTGATCGCCTTCTGGGGCGCCCCGGTGGCGCGGCCCGATGATGCCGAGCGCGCACTGGCAGCCGCCCGCGCCATCCAGATCTATTCGAGCGAACAGCTTGTCGCCAATGCCAAAAAATCCACGCCGCGCATCGGTCGCACCCGTATAGGCGTACATAGGGGCAATGCCGTCGTCGGCAATTTCGGCGGCAAGGACCGTATCCAGTACACCGCTCTTGGAGATGCGATGAACACCGCAGCCCGACTAGAGGCCGCCAACAAGACCATCGGCAGCTACACGATGGTGAGTCGCGATGCGATAAACGCAATCCGCGAGCCCAGCTGCCGCTGCCTGGGCCGCATCACGCTGCGCGGCCGGGCGGAGGCAATCGAAATCTACGAACCTGTTGAAGATGCAGCCGCAGCTGATGAACACAATAAACTCTGGAAACGCTATGAAGCAGGCGATGCGGCCGCCCTGCAGGCGTTCCGCAGCTTGGCTATGGCGCATCCGGATGATACCATCCTTTCACGGTTCGTTAGCCGGCTGGAAACAATTGAACCCGGAGGCTTTTATGTCATTTCGTAAATTCGCCCGACTGAGCGCTGCCACTGCCCTCTGCGCGGTCGCCATCGGCGGCGCTGCCCATGCGGCGCTTGTCGTGCGCTCGGTCGGCACCACGGCCGGCACCTTCCCCGTTGGCCGGCAGGTAACGCCCGGCACGCCTATCCCGCTTGCGGCCGGGGATATGCTCACCGTGCTCGATGGCCAGACCACCCGCACCTTCCGCGGCCCCGGCACGTTCGATCTCGGCCGCGCCGCTGTCGCCACCACCACGCTGGCGGCCGCGAGCAGCGCGCTCGATGCCCAGACCACCGCCAGAAAGCCTCGACTTGGGACGGTGCGCGGGATCCGGGTTGCCGATACCGTCTCGCTCTGGGATGTGAACCTCGATACCGCTGGCGCCGGCGCGCATTGCGTGGTCGATCCCGCCACTGTGAAGCTGCGGCGCACGGCATCTGCCACGCCGCTGGCGTTCATGATAACCCCGGCCAGCGGTTCTGCTGTCAAACCCGCCTATGTGGAGTTCTCCGCCGGGGTCAGCAGCCAGCCATGGCCGAACCGGCTTGCCGCCGATGGCAGCTTCACCCTCAAGAGCGGGGATGCCAGCCGCACCCTCAAACTGGTGAAGATCGCCGCCCCGACCGCCGATCCGGCCGCCAATGCACAGGCGCTCATCCAGGCGGGCTGCACCGGCCAGCTTGAAACCTATGTAAAGGGCCTCGAAACCGGCACCACCGGCCGCTGAGGCGCTTTATAGCCCCAGCGTAGCAGCCACGCGCAGCGCTACCGGCAAAAACGCCTCGGCCGCGGCGCCCTGCCCCGGCGTGCCGGCATCGGCATCGGTCCGGATGCCGATATCAAGCGGTATCCGGCCCAGAAACGGCACCTGCATCGCGGCTGCCTCCGCCTCGGCACCGCCGTGCCCGAACGGGTGGCTGGTGTGGCCGCATTCCGGGCACACAAAGCCGCTCATGTTCTCGACCAGCCCCAGCACCGGCACGCCCACTTCGGCAAACATCGCCACCGCCCGCCGGGCATCGATCAGCGCCAGGTCCTGCGGGGTTGAAACAATAAGCGCGCCATCGGGCTTCAGCTTCTGCGCCAGCGTAAGCTACACATCGCCGGTGCCGGGCGGCATGTCGATCACCAGCAGGTCGAGCAACCCCCAGTCGCACTGCTCCACCATCTGCACCAGCGCCGAGCTCGCCATCGGCCCGCGCCAGATTATGGCCTTGCCGGGTGCTGTCATCATGCCCATCGAAAGCGCCTTTATGCCGTGCGCCTCGGCCGGTTGCAGCCGGCCCCCTTCCAGCCCGGCCCGGCCGGTTATGCCCAGCAATGTGGGCACCGAAGGCCCATAGATATCGGCATCGAGCAGGCCTACCGCATAGCCGGCCCGCGCCACCGCCACCGCCAGATTGGCAGCAACCGTGCTTTTGCCCACCCCGCCCTTGCCGCTGGCAATGGCCAGCAGCTTGCGAATGCCCGGCACCGTGGGCGCCACCGGCCGCGCGGCCGCGTCCACCCCGCTGCGGTCAGCGGTCAGGATTATCCGCGCCGCACGCGGCCCGGCCACCGTGTTTACCGCCACCTCGACCGCCGCCTGCAGCCGCTCGGCAGCAGCGCGTTCCAGCCCGTCCACCGCCAGCACCAGCCCCACGCCGCCGTCATCGCGCACCACCAGACCCGAGATGCGGCCACTGGCCAGCACATCTGATCCGGGGCTGCCAGGCTCCTCGATCGCGGCCAGTGCCGCCTCGATCCGCTGCTTCAGCGCCATTGCGCACCCCCTTGATGGCCGGGCGGGGGGCGCGGCACGATGCCCCCGCCCTCGCAATCCGGAAAAGAGCGCGTATATACCTTGGACATTCGGTTTTACGAGAGACGGATCTCCCACACGATGCCCTGGCAGAACAACAATGATCGCGGCCCCTGGGGCAAAGGCGATGGCAACAAAGGCGAAGGCGAAGAGCCGGCCGATGGCGGTGGCTCGGGTTCGGGCGGCACTTCAGGCGGCGGCTCTGGTGGCGGCCGCAACCCCTGGGGCGAAGGACCGCCACGGCGGGCCCCCGGCCCCCGGCCCAGCGGCAACCGCGATTTTGACGATATAATCCGCCGCGGGCAGGAGAAGCTTCGCGCCTCTCTGCCCGGCGGTAGCGGCAATCGCGGTGGCGGCGGCGGCGGGCTGGAGGCCCTTGGCGGCCGCGGCGCATTGGTCGCAGGCGCAGTGCTGCTGGTGGCCTGGCTGGCGCTCACCAGCTTCTACCGGGTCGATCCGCAGGAGCGCGGCGTGGTCATGCGTTTTGGCCGCTATGTGGCGACCACCGAGCCCGGACTGCAATTCAAGCTGCCCTGGCCCATCGATCAGGTAACGCTGCGCAAGGTCGAGCAGATCAATTCGATCGATATCGGCGCGGTAGACGGCAATGCCGAAAACCTGATGATCACCGGCGATCAGAACATCATCACGCTCGCCTATGCGGTGCGCTGGAAGATCCGCAACGCCGAGCAATTCCTGTTCAGCCTCGCCAACCCGGAGCAGACCGTGCGCGAAGTGGCGGAAAGCGGAATGCGCGCCGAAATCGCCCGCGCCACGCTTACCGATGCAATCGGCCCGCAGCGCGCCCAGATTGCCGAGCAGGTTCGCGAGCGGATGCAGACCACGCTCGACAGCTACAAGAGCGGCATCGATATTCGCGGCGTCGATATCCGCCAGGCCGATCCGCCGGGTGCAGTCGATGATGCGTTCAAGGATGTGTCGGCAGCCCAGCAGGATGCCCAGCAATATCTCAACCAGTCGCGTGCCTATGCCCAGCAGCTGCTCGCAGCGGCGCAGGGCGCAGCAGCGGCATTCGATGCGGTCTATGCCCAATACAGGCTGGCGCCCGAAGTGACCAGAAAGCGCATGTACCTCGAAACGATGGAAAGTGTGCTCTCCAAGGTGGACAAGACCGTGGTCGAGCCGGGCAGCGTGCAGACCTATCTGCCGCTCCCCGAGGTGCAGAAGCGCGCCAAATCAACAGAAGCGCAGTGAGGCGGTAATGGCACTCGCAAGAAACCCCATCCTCTGGGCCGCCCTGGCCTTCGGCCTGATCGTGCTCCTGATGAGCACCCTTTATACCGTGCCTGAATCCCAGCAGGCCGTGGTGCTGCGGCTGGGCAAGCCGGAGCGGATATTGAACGCCTACCAGCCCAATGAGCGGTTTGGCAGCGGCGGTGCCGGGCTGGTGGTCAAGGTGCCGTTCATCGAGAATGTCATCTATGTCGACAAGCGGGTGCTCGATCTGGATATGGAAGCGCAGACCGTGCTCTCCACCGACCAGCTGCGGCTGGTGGTCGATGCCTTTGCCCGCTTCCGCATCACCGATCCGCTGCGAATGCTGCAAACGGTCGGCTCGGAGGCCAATGCCGCCGATGCGCTGAAGCGGATTCTCACCTCGCGGCTCCGCAACGAGCTCGGCAAGCAGCCTTTCTCGGCGCTGCTCAGCCCCGAACGCGGCCAGATGATGGACGATATCCAGACTTCGGTTAATCGGCAGGCGCGGCAATATGGCGCCGAGATCGTCGACGTCCGGATCAAGCGCGCCGATCTTCCCACCGGCACACCGCTCGAATCGGCTTTCCAGCGGATGCGCTCGGCCCGGCAGCAGGAGGCGCTCACCATCCGCGCCCAGGGCCAGAAGCAGGCCCAGCTGGTCCGTGCCGATGCGGATGCGGAAGCCGCCAAAATCTATGCCGACAGCTTTGGCAAGGATCCGGAATTCTATGCCTTTTACCGTGCCATGCAGGCCTATCGGCAGACCTTCACCGACAGCTCGTCCACTGTCATCCTCTCGCCCAACAACGAGTTCCTCCGCGAATTCGAAGGCCGGCGCAGCAACCGCTAGCCGCGGGGGCGGGGGCAACCGCTGACCGATTTCCGTTCATCGCAGGTTAGGCCCGGTTTGGCGATGAAGCGAACCGATCCCCCAGCACCAGAATTTCAGAAAGGGTTTTTCACCGTGCGTCTTGCTCGCAGTCTTGTTCCCGCCGGCCTTTTGGCATTTGGCGCCGCCGCCATCATCCTGCCCGCCCGCAGCCAGCAGGCTGCGCCCGTGGCGGCAGCTCCCCTGGCGCAGAACGCCATCCCGCCTGCGGTGCCCATCAGCCCGCCGGGCGGCGCGCCGCGCAGCTTTGCCGATCTCACCTCCCGGCTCGCACCGGCGGTGGTAAACGTCTCCACCAGCCAGAAGGTGCCTGTGGCCCGCCTGCGCGGCCTGCCGCCGGGCTCGCCGCTCGAAGATCTGTTCCGCCGCTTCCAGGAGCAGCAGGGCGAGCAGGGGGAGCCGGTCACCCGCGAAGCCACATCGCTCGGCTCCGGGTTCGTCATCTCCGCCGATGGCTATGTGGTGACCAACAACCATGTGATCTCGGCCGGCGAAGGCCGCAACGCCGCCGTGGTCGATTCGATCACCGTCACCCTGTCGGACCGGCGCGAGTACAAGGCGCGCGTCATCGGCCGCGACACGTTGACCGACATGGCGCTGCTCAAGATCGACGCCACCGGCCTGCCGTTCGTGGAATTTGCCGCCAGCGATGAAGTGCGGGTCGGAGACTGGGCGATCGCCATCGGCAACCCGTTCGGGTTGGGTGGCACGGTCACCGCCGGCATCGTCTCGGCACTCCACCGCAACATCGGCTCGGGCCAGTATGACCGCTATATTCAGACCGATGCCTCCATCAACCAGGGCAATTCGGGCGGCCCGCTGTTCGATCTGAACGGCCGCGTCATCGGCATCAACACCGCCATCTTCTCGCCCACCGGCGGCAATGTCGGCCTCGGCTTTGCCGTGCCGGCCGAGCTTGCCCGCCCGGTCATCGCCCAGCTGCGCTCCACCGGCACGGTCAAGCGCGGCTATCTGGGTGTCGGCATCCAGCCGCTCGATGCCGATATCGCCGCCAGCCTCGGCCTGCCCAAGGATCGCGGCGAGATCGTCGCCTCGGTGGAGCCCTCCGGCCCCGCCGCCCGCGCCGGCGTGCGCCAGGGGGATGTGATCGTGAAGATCGGCGGCCAGGAAGTCACCTTCGACAATACCCTCTCCTTCGTGGTGGCCAACACCGCCATCGGCTCGGCCGTGCCCATCGAGCTGATCCGCGATGGCCAGCGCCGCACGGTGACCGCAACCATCGCCCAGCGACCTTCGGAGGCGGTAGTAAACGCCCGCTCCGGCATCCCGGGCGACGAGGAGGAGGAAGACACAACGGCCGACAAGACCCCGGCCATCGAGGCCACCCGCAAGTCGCTCGGCATCACCCTCACACCGCTCACCAAAGCGCTGCGCGAACAGCAGAAGCTGCCCGATACGGTGAAGGGCGTGGTCATCTCCGGCATCAACCCCGGCTCCGATGCCGCCTCCAAGGGCCTGCAGCGCGGCGATGTGATCCTGTCGATCAACCAGCAGCCCACGCCCACGCCTGCAGAAGCAGCAGCAGCTGTGGATGCCGCCAAAAAGGCCGGCAAGGATGCGGTGCTGGTGCTGGTCCAGCGCGGTCCCTCACCGCCCACCTACCGCGGCATCAAGCTGGTGACCGAAAGCAAGTAGCCCACTGGTAAAAGGCAGCCGCTTTTCCTAGGACCACCTACAGGGAGAGCGGACATGACGGACCTTTATATCGGCAAGGGCGAACAACACCCACAGGCGCTGGTGATGAAGCGTGCCAACCGGCACGGGCTCATCGCCGGCGCCACCGGCACCGGCAAGACCGTCACGCTGCAAACCATTGCCGAAGGCTTCAGCCGCGCCGGCGTGCCGGTGTTCCTCGCCGATGTGAAAGGCGATATCGCCGGCATGGCGATGGCCGGCAGCGAAGCCGCAAGCTGGACCCGGAAGCGCGCCACCGAAATCGGCGTGGAAGGCTATGGCTACAACGCCTGCCCGACCGTGTTCTGGGATATCTTCGGCGCGCAGGGCCACCCCATCCGCACCACCATCTCCGACATGGGGCCGCTGCTGCTCTCCCGCCTGATGGGCCTCAACGAAACGCAGGAGGGCGTGCTCACCATCGCTTTCCGCTATGCCGATGAACAGCAGCTGCTGCTCCTCGACCTGAAGGACCTGCAGGCGATGCTCGCCTTCGTTTCAGAAAACGCAAAAGACCTCTCCGCCCGCTACGGCAATGTCACCACCGCCTCGGTGGGCGCCATCCAGCGCCAGCTGCTCACGCTGGAAGATCAGGGCGGCGATGCGTTTTTCGGCGAGCCCGCGCTCGATATCGCAGATTTCATCCGCACCGACCCGCAAGGCAATGGCCAGGTAAACATCCTCGCCGCCGACAAGCTGATGCAGAGCCCGCGCCTCTACGCCACCTTCCTGCTCTGGCTGCTCTCGGAACTGTTCCAGACGCTCCCTGAAGTGGGCGACCCCGAAAAGCCCAAGCTCGTCTTCTTCTTCGATGAAGCCCACCTGCTGTTCGATGAAGCCCCCAAGGCGCTCCTCGAAAAAGTGGAACAGGTGGTCCGCCTCATCCGCTCCAAGGGCGTCGGCGTCTATTTCATCACCCAGAACCCCATCGACATTCCCGAAAGCGTTGCCGGCCAGCTCGGCAACCGCGTGCAGCACGCGCTGCGCGCCTTCACCCCGCGCGATCAACGCGCCATCAAATCGGCGGCCGAAACCTTCCGCGCCAACCCCGGCCTCAATGTCGTCACCGCCATCACCGAGCTGAAAGTCGGCGAGGCGCTCGTCTCGCTGCTGCAGGCCGACGGCGCGCCCTCGCCGGTGGAACGCACGCTCGTCGCCCCGCCCCGCTCCCGCGTCGGCCCCATCACGCCTGAGGAACGCGGCCGGGTCACCAGCTGGTCCCCCTTCGGGCCGAAATACACCACCCTGTCAGACCGCGAATCGGCCTATGAACTGCTCGGCAAACGCGCCCAGGCCGCCGCCACCGAAGAAGCCGCCACCGCCGCCGCCGAAGCCCAGGCCAAAGCCGACGCCGAAGCCCAGAAAGCCACCGAAAAGGCCGCCCGCGCCGAAGCCGCCGCCCGCCGCGCCCAGCCCAAATCCATGACCGAAACAATCGCCACCTCGATGGCCCGCTCGGCCGCCACAAGCATCGGCCGCCAACTCGCCGGCAAAACCGGCCAGTCGCTGGTGCGGGGGTTGCTCGGCGCGCTGTTCAAATAGGCGCCTCCGGCGGAACTTAACGGCCTCCGGCGGCTGGGGCCGGCGGCCCCAGACCCCATTTGATTCAATCACGCTCTAATGGCTAGAGAGGAAGGCCGAAGGCCTAAATTCCAATAATCCCGGTTTCTGGCCAATACTGACCCCCGTAATCATGCACCCAAAAAACTTGGGGTCTGGGGCCACTTGCCCCAGCCGCCGGAGGCAATACTGCCTTACTGCGCCAGGCTGACCTCCGCCCGGGCCGGGTCCACGGTGCCGGCGGGGGCGCCGATGATTTCGCGGATGAAGGTGCCCTTGTCCACGGTGGTGGTGTCAGGGTCGCCGGCGTTGGAGCGGATGCCGGGGGCGGTGTTGCCGGCGCCGGCCTTGTCGAGCAGCTGTTGTTCGGCGGGCGAGCGCGGGGGCACGCGGATGCCGGGTCCGAACAGTGCTTCCATCGCCTGGGTCTGCGAATCAGTGCTGGAGGCGCGCGGCGCGCCGGGGCGGGGCGGGGTAAGGTTGAAGTCGGATGGCACCACCAGCGGCGCGGCGCGGCTGATCGCCAGTTCGTCCGGCCCGCGCTTTTCCCCAAGGCTGGGGCTGCCGCAGGCGGAAAGCGCCAGGCTGGCGAGGAGGAGAAGGGGAAGGGCTTTACGCATGGTTTCTGTCCTGACCCGATTTTGACTGCGGCGCAAGCGCGCGGCCGAGCAGCATGAGCACGCCCAGTGTAATCGCAGCATCGGCCAAATTGAACACCCAGAAGCTCCACTGCCGCCAGAACACATGGAGAAAGTCGATCACATAGCCAAAGCGCACCCGGTCGAGGATGTTGCCGAGCGCACCGCCGAGGATGAGGCCGAGCGCTGCACTGTCCCAGCGGTTTCGCTCGCGGGCGATCCAGATGGCGACCACCAGCGCAATTGCGCCGGTCACCGCCACCAGCAGCCAGCGCTGGGCATCGGTGCCGGCGCCGAGCAGGCCCATGGACACACCGGCATTGCCCACAAAGGTAAGGTTGAACACCGGCAGCACCGGGACGCTGCCAAGGCTGGGCAGCCCCAGCACCACCATGATCCAATATTTGGAAAGCTGGTCGGCCGCAAACAGCAGCGCCGCCAGAACATAGCTGCGAAGCGCGCCTTCAGCCATGCACAGCGCCCCCGCAGCGCGAGCACAGCCGGGTTTCGGCCGCCACATCGGGCCGATGCCGCCAGCAGCGGTCGCAGCGTGGATCATCTCCGCGCAAAACAGACAGACTGTCTGTCGGACTATCCGTCAACAGCACAGAACCGACGATCAACATCTCGGAAAGGTTGAATTTTTCGAGCGTAGCGCGGCGCTCCGGGTTGGCGATTCCGGCGTGCAGATGGGCTTCCATGAAGCTGCCGATCTGTTTTTCGCGGCGCAGCGCCTCCAGTTGGAGGTAGCTTTCGTCGCGCAGCGCCCGCACCTGGGCGATTCCGGCCGCCAGCGGCTCGTCGCGCCAGCCGGCATCTATTTCGGGCCAGTCGCACAGGTGTACGGACCCGGCCTCGGGCAACCGCGAGGCCCAGGCCTCCTCGGCGGTGAACACCAGTACCGGCGCCATCCAGCGGGTGAGCGCATGGAACAGCGTGTCGAGCACGGTGCGCCATGCCTGCCGGGTGGGTGCATCGGCGGGGTCGCAGTACAGGCTGTCCTTGCGCACATCAAAGGCGAAGGCGCTCAGATCATTGTTCACGAAAGTGGAGATAAGCGTGACGTACCGCGCGAAATCAAACGCCTCCACGCACGCCCGCAGCTCGCTGTCCAGCTCCGCCAGCCGGTGCAGCACCCAGCGTTCCAGCGGCGGCATCGCGGCCGGCGCCACGCGTTCGGCTTCGGAAAAGCCATCGAGCGCGCCCAGCAGATAGCGGAAGGTGTTGCGGAGCTTGCGATACTGGTCGGCAACCCCGGTCAGTATCTCCTTGCCGATCCTGTGATCCTCGGTCGAATCGATGGTCAGCGCCCATAGCCGCACGATGTCGGCGCCATATTCCTCCATCACCTTCAACGGATCGACCGTATTGCCGAGCGATTTCGACATTTTGCGGCCCGACTGGTCCATGGTGAAGCCGTGGGTGAGCACCGCCTTATAGGGTGCCCGCCCGCGCGTGCCGCAGCTTTCCAGCAGGCTGGACTGGAACCAGCCGCGGTGCTGGTCCGAGCCTTCCAGATACAGGTCTGCCGGCCAGCTCAGCGCCGGCCAGCGGCCGCTCTCCAGCACAAAGGCATGGGTGCAGCCGCTATCGAACCACACATCCAATATGTCGGTCACCTGCTCGAAATCATCCACCCGCTCGCCCAGCAGCTCGGCCGCCAGTTCCGGTGTCCAGGCATCCACGCCGCGCTCGCGGAACGCCGCCACAATGCGGGCGTTGAGCGCCGGGTCGCACAGATATTCGCCCGATTGCCGGTCCACGAACAGCGTGATCGGCACCCCCCAGGCGCGCTGCCGGCTCAGCACCCAATCGGGCCGGTCCGCCACCATCGCGCCAATCCGGTTGCGGCCCTTTTCCGGCACAAAGCGCGTCTCGGCAATCGCCGCCAGCGCCCGGCCGCGCAGCGTATCGCCGGCATCCCCTGAAAGCGGCGTATCCATCCGCACGAACCATTGCGGCGTGCAGCGATAGATCAGCTTCTTCTTGCTCCGCCACGAATGCGGATAGCTGTGCTTGAAGGGAGCGGCGGAAAGCAGCGCAC